>JAZPZJ010000092.1:0-34750 GCA_045544635.1 Oscillospiraceae bacterium | reverse complement strand
ATATAACCGAAAAGCACTCCGGATGCCCTGAATCGAGTTTGGATGCTGCCGAGATGAACGGGAACCCCCGAATGCCCCACTTGACAAGGCTGTCGAAATATGCTATAATAAACCTGAAATGAACAACAGGGGAGCTTTTTGGCTGAGAGGAAGTTGCGACTTCGACCCATAACCTGATGCGGATAATGCCGCCGTAGGGAAATGCAAGGGAGAATCAGCCATCGCAGTATGCGGTGGTTTTTTTGATCCCCGATCTCGCCTCCTGCCCCTTGAGGGAGGATTTTTTTTATGCAGTCAAAACGGACATTAAAGCTCGTGGAAACGGGCATTTTACTCGGCATCGGCACGGTGCTTTCCGTGATCCAGCCGTTCCATCTGCCGTTCGGCGGCGGCATCACGATCGTGAGCATGCTGCCGGTCATCCTGCTGTCGTACCGGCATGGGGTGAAATGGGGCTTGTTTTCGGCGTTTGTGTACAGTCTGCTGCAGATCGCTGTGGGATTTGCGGATGTGAAGGCATTTTTCGTGCCGGAGGATTATGCGCTGGCGGCAGGCATCGGGATCGTGCTGCTGGACTATGTGGCGGCGTACACGGTGCTGGGACTGGGCGGTGTGTTCCGCAGCCGGATGAAGCCCGGGGCGGCGCTGGTGTGCGGAACGGTACTGGCGATCCTGCTGCGGTATGGGGTGCATCTGGTTTCGGGGACGATCTTTTTCGGCGCATGGGCGGAGTGGTTCTTCACGCAGGAGGGCTTTTACCGGATCGGTGCGGTGATCGTGGAGCGGTACTCGGGCACGGCGCTTGCGATGATTTACTCGGCGTTCTACAACGGGCTGTACATGCTGCCCGAATTGCTGCTGACAAGCGCTGCGGCGCTCGCTGTGGCGAAAGTTCCCTATATTACGAGGAAAATCTAATTTTCGGGGGATCGCATCCGGTTTTTTGGAAAAATATCTCCCCATATAAGAGAAAAATTTTCGGAAAAGTTGCACGTTTTCGTGCAACTTTTGTTTTATTTTTTCCCTTATATGAAAGGAGTGTGAGAAAATGCTCGAAAAAGGATTCATTAAATTCCATCGGGACATCACAAAATGGGGCTGGTACCGGAACGTCAATACCTTCAAGCTGTTCACGCACCTGCTTCTCACGGCGAATTATGAGGCACATGTTTTCGAGGGGGTGATGATCGGGCGTGGGCAGCGTGTGGCGAGCCGCATGACGCTTGCAAACGAGACAGGGCTGACCGAACGGGAGGTGCGGACTGCACTGAAGCATCTGGAAACGACCGGCGAAGTGACCAGCATCGGATATGCGAAATTTACCGTATATTCGATCAATCAGTACGATGCATTTGTAGAAACGCCCAGCGATATGCCCAGCGGGTGTCCAGCAAGCGACCAGCTAGCGACCAAGGAGCGTCCACAATGTAAGAAAGAACAAGAAAGAAAAAGAAAGAACAAGAAGAGGGGGGAGGCAGCGGAAAGCTATGGTGCATACGGCAGGGTGAAGCTCACGCAGTCCGAGTACCGCAGACTCCTCGCCGCATACGGCGAGGAGCGCACGCACGCTTATATTATGCAGATGGATGAGTGGATGCAGATGAAGGGAAAGGCACCGTACAAGGATTTTTACCTTGCGATCCGCAGATGGATCCGCAAGGATGCGCAGGAGGGAACGAATATACTGCAGAGTCGGGAGGAGCGTGCTTATGCGCAATACGAGGGTACAACAGCAGCGGAAGGATTTATCTGAGTGCATGGCAACGGAAAGGGAGGATTCGATGATGATGGATACGCAGGAAAATCGCTGTACGACGGAGAATGCACGCCCTGCGGGGGCTGCTCAACCTCTTCCGGAGGGGGGGAGCAATGCGGAGGGACGCAGCACCTTACAGGTGCCGTCCCCACGGACAATTCGTGGCACCACCCCACCCCCTAACCCCCTCCCGGAGGGAGGGGGAAATATAGGGGGGCTTCGCCCCCTCACCCCCCATGGGGGCTGCGCCCCTCAACCCCGCTCCCGTACCGGGAAGCTTGAAAAGGTATCGGAACAGGGGGTATGGGGGAAAGCGGCGCCCTTGCCCGAAATGACCGAGCCTGCGAGGGAATGTAGGAGCAAGCCTGCACAGGCGCTGCGTCCCCCATTTCATAATAAAGACGAATATGAGCAGATGCGGCTGCGGTGGAGCAACGAAGCGGTGGGAAATCTGGGGTATCTGGACTGTCCGAAATGCCGGAACAAGGGGGTTATCCACTACTACGGGGAGGATTATGAGCTGTTCTCGAAGGAATGCGAATGCATGGCGGTGCGCATGAGCATGCGGCGCATGGAGCAGAGCGGCTTGGGGGGACTGCTGGAGCGGTGCACATTCGAGATGTATGAAACGCCGCAGGACTGGCAGGCGCATGCCAAGCAGCGTGTGATGGCGTATACGGCGCAGCGATCCGACCGGTGGCTGTTCGTGGCGGGGCAGTCGGGCTGCGGCAAAACCCACCTTTGCACGGCGGTATGCAAAACGCTGATGGAGCAGGGGGATGCTGTGAAATACTATCTCTGGCGTGATCTGTGCAGGGAGCTTCTGAGCATGCAGTACCGTTACGAGGACTACCGCCGCAAGATGCAGGAGCTGACGGAGGCGAAGGTGCTGTATCTGGATGATTTTCTCAAGAATCTGGACAAAAGCATGCTGGGCAGGGAGCTTGCGATCGCATATGAAGTGATTCAGGCACGGTATATGGCGCAGCGCAGGACGATCATTTCCTCGGAGCTGTTCCTGACGGAGATCATGTCCTATGACGCTGCCACGGGCGGCCGCATTTCCGAGTGCGCAAGGGGATTCATTGTGCAGATGAGCCGTGGGGAGGGGAGGAATTATCGAGTGAAGGTATAGGTTCTTTGCGAAAGCGGGAGCGGGGGCGGGGTTGAGGGGCGCAGCCCTCATGGGGGTTGAGGGGGCGAAGCCCCCCTATTTTCCCCCTCCCCTCTGGGGAGGGGGTTAGGGGGTGGGGAGACACCCTACACCCAATATAAACCAAAAGCTCTCTGCTTGACATAATTCCTATAATGTAGTAAAATAAGAATAACACCCGAATGGACGGGTATTTTGTAAAAAGGCGGTTATGACCATGACGATTACCGAAATCCAGCAGGAAATCCTGCGGCTGAAAAAAGAAACCGGCATCTGCATTTTTGCGCATAGCTATGAGGCGAGAGAAATCTGCGAGATCGCTGACTTCGTGGGCGATTCCTACCAGCTGAGCGTGTGGGCGGCACAGTGCGACGCAAGCACCGTCCTCATGTGCGGCGTGCGCTTTATGGCGGAAACCATGAAGATCCTCTCCCCCGAAAAAACCGTCATCCTCTCCTGCCCCACCGCAGGCTGCCCCATGGCAGAACAGATGGACAGGGATATGATCCGGAAGGTGCGGGAAGAATACCCCGATTATACCGTGGTTGCCTATGTCAATACCACCGCAGCACTCAAAACCATCTGCGATGTGTGCGTGACATCCGCATCCGCTGTGAAGATCTGCAGCCAGATCGAAAATGATAAGATCCTCTTCATCCCCGACTGCAACCTCGGCGCTTTCGTTGCAAAGGCGTTGCCCGAAAAAACAGTCAAGCTTCTGCAGGGCGGCTGCCCCGTGCATGCGGCTGTGACCGTGGAGGAGGTGCTTGCTGCCAAGGCTCGCCACCCCGAAGCAAAGCTCCTTGTGCATCCGGAGTGCAGACCCGAGGTCTCGGCACTGGCGGATTATGCCGGTTCTACCACGGGCATTATGAAATATGCGCAGGAATCGGACGCCAAGGAATTCATCATCGGCACCGAGATCAGCATTGCGGAACACCTGCAGTATGACTGCCCCGACAAGCGGTTCTATCCGCTGTCGAACGGGCTGATCTGCCGGGATATGAAGGCGACCACCCTCATGGACGTGTACCGCATCCTCTGCGGCGAGGGCGGCGAAGCGATCGAGCTGGATGCGCAGACCATTGCGGACGCAAGACGCTGCATTGATGCGATGATCTCCCTCGGAGGCTGAGATGGCAGGTGCGTTGATCGCCATGAGCGGCGGTGTGGACAGCTCTGTTGCGGCGCTTCTGACCCTGCAGTCGGGCGTGCCGTGCATCGGGGCGACCATGAAGCTGTTTGCGGCGGGGGAGATCGTCTGTGAGCGTGCCTGCGGTGCGCCCGATGACGCTGCCGATGCGGCGGCGGTTGCCGGCAGACTTGGAATGGCGCACCATGTGTTCGATTTTTCCGAGCGGTTTGCGCAGGATGTGATGGCGCAGTTTGTGCATGCCTATGCACACGGCAGAACGCCGAACCCGTGCACCGAATGCAACCGCTGCCTGAAATTCGGCTGTATGCTGGAGAAAATGCATGCACTCGGCTGCGATACGCTGGTGACGGGGCATTATGCGCAGGTGGCGTATGACGAGCGGTACGGCAGGTATGTGCTGAAAAAGGCGGTGGATGCGGCGAAGGATCAGAGCTATTTCCTCTACACGCTCACGCCCGCACAGCTGCAGCATGTGCGCTTTCCGCTGGGGGCGCTCTCGAAGGCGCAGGTGCGTGAGATCGCCGGAGCGCACGGCTTTGCGACGGCAAAAAAGAAGGACAGTCAGGATATCTGCTTTGTGCCGGACGGGGACTACGCCGGATTTATTACCAGATTTTCGGGAAAAACCTTTCCCGAGGGGGATTTCACCGACCTGCAGGGGCGTGTGCTCGGCAGGCATCGGGGGATCATCCATTACACGATCGGGCAGCGCAAGGGGATCGGCATTGCCGCAGGGCATCCGATCTATGTGTGCGGCATTGATGCGGAGAAAAACTGCGTGATTCTGGGAGAAAATGAGGATCTCTTCACCGATCGGGTGACTGCGGCGCAGGTCAGTCTCATCACCTGCGACCGGATCGACGAGCCGATGCGGGTGGAGGCGAAGATCCGCTATCGCCACAAGGCGCAGCCGGCGCTGGCGTGGCAGGATGCGGACGGGCACCTGCAGGTGCAGTTCGATGAGCCGCAGCGTGCGGTCACGCCCGGACAGGCTGTGGTGCTCTATGACGGCGATGTCGTTGTCGGCGGCGGGGTGATTGTCTGACGGGGGCTGCCCGCCCAGAAGCTTACCGCACCGGAAAACCGGAAAATGCGTCTGCCAGCGGGGGCTCCCTGCCACCTATTCTAGATAAGGAGTAAAACAATGAAATTCAGTAAAATGCACGGTATCAGCAATGATTATGTATATGTGAACGGGTTCACGGAAACGATCGGGGATCCGAATTCTGTTTCAAAGTTCGTCAGCGACCGCCGCTGCGGCATCGGTTCGGACGGCTTGATTCTGATCCTGCCGTCGGAGGTGGCGGACTGCCGGATGCGGATGTTCAATGCGGACGGCTCCGAGGGCATGATGTGCGGCAACGGCATCCGCTGCGTCGGGAAATTTGCCTATGATAACGGCATTGTCACAAAGCCGGAGCTTTCCGTGGAGACAAAATCCGGCATCAAATACATCACCCTTGAGATCAATGACGGCGTTGCGGTGGCTGCGACGGTGGACATGGGCAAGGCGATCCTGAAGCCTGCACAGATCCCGGTCAGGGCGCAGGGCGAGGAGTTTGTGGCACGCACGATCGCTGTGAACGGCACGGACTACACGGTGACCTGCGTGTCGATGGGCAATCCGCACTGCATCGTGTTCTGTGAGGATCCGGCGAAGATCGCACTTGAGGAGATCGGCCCGTATTTCGAGCACCACGAGCTGTTCCCGGAGCGCATCAACACGGAATTTCTGCAGGTGATCGACGAAACCACGCTCAATATGCGTGTGTGGGAGCGTGGCAGCGGCGAGACCTTTGCCTGCGGCACGGGGGCATGCGCCTGCGTGGTGGCGGCGGTGCTGAACGGCTACTGCAAGCATGATACCGAGGTGACGGTGCATCTGCTGGGCGGCGATCTGAAGATCACTTACCGCAGCGATGGTACGGTGATGATGACCGGCCCTGCGACGCATGTGTATGACGGGGAGATTGATATTTCCGGGATCCCGTCGCCGCTGGGGTTGCTGTAAAGGGTAGGGGGCAGCGCTTCTTACCCCGCCCTCCTGCCGTGTCAAATTCAAGCACGCCATACCTGTTCATCTCGGCAGCATCCAGACTCGATTCAGGGCATGCGGAGCGCTTTCGGCATTTTTATTGGGGTTGTAGGGGCGAAGCCCCTACATGCGCCGAAGGCGCAACTAAGAATATAAAACTAGTCCAGCCGTGCGCCGTAGGCGCACTGGCTGGACGGGTCTTTTTTGACAGCCTTCGCCCCATTCAAAAAAATTTCTCAAAAGTTGCACTGAAACGTGCAACTTTTTTTGTTTTTCCCCCTTTAGTAGAGGGGGTGAGAAGATGAATTACAAACTCAGCGCAGGGATCGGTGTGGTCGGCGGTGCGGCTGCGTACCTGTTCGGCGGATGGGACGCTTCCCTGCAGGCACTGCTGCTCTTCATGGCGGCGGATTACCTCACGGGGCTTGCGGCGGCGGCGCTGTTCCGGCATTCGCCCAAAACGGAAAGCGGCGGTCTCAGCTCGAAGGTGTGCTTTCAGGGACTGGTGCGCAAGGGTATGGTGCTGCTGCTGGTGCTGCTGGCGCATCGGCTGGATACGGTGCTGGCGGTGTCCTATATCCGGGACGGCGTGTGCATTGCGTTTCTGGCAAATGAACTGATCTCGATTATTGAAAATGCAGGTCTGATGGGCGTTCCGATCCCGGCGGTCGTGCGCCATGCAATGGATCTGCTCAAACAGAAAGGAGAACATCATGACTGACAAACAGAAGAATTTTATCGAAACTGTGGGAAAACTGGCACGGGCGGACAGCCATGCCGACCGGATCCTGCCGAGTGTGACGATCGCACAGGCGATTCTGGAATCGGGCTGGGGAAAGTCCGGTCTGAGCAAGCGTGGGAATGCGCTTTTCGGGATCAAGGCAGGGAAGAGCTGGAAGGGAAAGGTCTACAGCTGCCGCACGCAGGAGTGCTATGACGGGGTGCGGTTCACGGAAGAAACGGCTTGTTTCCGTGCATATGGGAGCTGGGCGGAGAGCATTGCGGATCATGGCGCATTTTTGTGCGGGCTGACCCGTTACCGTGCGGTGGTCGGGGAAGGGCATTACCGGATGGCATGCCGTGCGCTGCAGGCGGCGGGTTATGCGACGGATCCGGGGTATGCGGACAAGCTCATCCGGCTGATCGAGTGCTATGGACTGACGAAATTCGACACGCCGCAGGCGGGGCGGTATCTGGTGCAGCGTGGTGACACGCTGACGAAGATCGCAGGGGAATTCGGCACCACGGTGGATGCGATCGTGGCGCAGAACCGCAGGAGGTACCCACGGATCACGAGGGACTATATTCAGGCAGGATGGGAGATTGTGGTGCCTTTGCTGTGAAAGAGGTTCCTTTTTTGTATTCCGAAAGCTCTCCGCAGGAGGGCGGGGTAGGGTGCGGCAGCACCCTACTCTTTTCCCCCTCCCCTCTGGGGAGGGGGTAGGGGGGAGGGGCAAAAAAAGCGCCGATTTCTCGGCGCTTCCCTTTAGTCAATCTGATTCTGCTGTTTCATCGCAGTTAGCGTATTCTGCATCAGCATTGCAATGGTCATCGGACCTGCACCGCCCGGAACGGGGGTGATCCACGATGCCTTCGGCTCCACTGCTTCGAAATCCACGTCGCCGCAGAGCTTGCCGTTGTCAAGTCGGTTGATGCCGACATCAATGACAACCGCACCTTCCTTTACCATGTCGGCTGTGACGAAATTCGCTCTGCCGACCGCTGCCACCAGAATGTCCGCTTCTCTTGTCACAGAGGGGAGATCCTGCGTTCTGCTGTGGCAGATGGTCACGGTGCCGCTTCTGTGCAGCAGCAGCATTGCCATGGGCTTGCCCACGATGTTGCTTCTGCCGATCACGACGCACTTTTTGCCGGCGATCTCCACACCGGTGGAGTCGATCAGTTCCATGACGCCCGCCGGTGTGCAGGGCAGGAACTTGTAATCGCCGATCATGATCTGACCTACGTTCTCCGGATGGAATGCGTCCACGTCCTTCGCCGGGGAGATGGCGTTGATGATCGCCTTGTCGTCGATCTGCTTCGGAACGGGGAGCTGTACCAGAATGCCGTTGACCTTCGGGTCGTTGTTGAGCTTGTCCACGAGCGCCAGCAGCTCTTCCTGCGTGGTTTCCTCGGGGAGTGCGTATTCGTAGGACTCGAAGCCCACAGCTTCGCATGCCTTCTTCTTGTTGTTGACATAGACACGGGATGCCGGATCGCTGCCGACGATGACTACCGCCAGACCTGCCTTGATACCGTGCTTTTCATAGATTGCCTGTGCCTCTGCACGCACACGCTCCTTGACCTGTGCGGAGACCTGCTTTCCGTCAATTAACTTCGCCATTGTGTTCGTCCTCCTGCTTGTTTGTTTCAGCGGTTTCGCTGTCTTCATCCGGAATGATCTTCTCATCCGGCTGTGTACCTTGTTTTTTTGCCTTGCGTGCAAGCTTTTTTGCACGCTCCTCCTCGGCTCTGGCGTCCGCTTCGGCAAGCAGCGCCCTGGATTCCTTGGTATTGCAGTAGAGCACATAATCCCTGCCCATGCGCTTGACCTTTGCGCTGATAATGAGCAGCAGCACGACCGATGCGATGACGCACAGTGCTGCGAGCACCTGCGAAACACGCAGCGTGCCGATCATCAGGCTGTCCGTGCGCAGACCCTCGATGAAGAATCTGCCAAGTCCGTACCAGCCGATGTACATGAGGAAGATCTGCCCGTCGAATTTCCGCCATTTTTTGAGGGTGAGCGCCAGAAGCACAAAGCCCAGCAGACACCAGACGGATTCGTAGAGGAAGCACGGATGCACGGGGTAGGCGGGATTCAGCGAGCTGTCACCGACGGCGGTGTAATTGTCGGTGATCCATGCCTGGATCCTGCCGCCGGTCATACAGAACAGGCTGTCCGTGTTGGCACCGAAGGCTTCCTGGTTGATGAAATTGCCCCATCTGCCGATGCCCTGTCCGATGAGGAAGCAGGCACCGACGATATCGAGCATCGGGAGAATGCGCACCTTGCGGATCTTTGCGATGACCATGCCCACGAGAATGGCACCGATGATGCCGCCGTAGATGGCAAGTCCGCCCGTGCGGGTGTTGAGAATGGATTTCCAGTCTCCTGCAAATTCCTCCCAGTTGAAGAGGACATAGTAGGCTCTGGCACCGATCAGACCGCCGATGATGCCGCCGATGACGACATCAATGGCTCTGTCCGGGTCGATTCCGAGGGAGCGCATATTGCGGAAACCGAAGAGCATAGCCAGCATCAGACCGATCGTGATGAGCAGTCCGTACCACTGGATATCGACGCCGAACAGCGTAAAGGCGGTCGGGTCGATGTTGACTTCGATTCCCAGATGCGGAAATACGATATCATAATAATCAAGATTGCTGTAGCCCAGCTCTGCGACGGTTGACATCATTCCACCTCCGTTCAGCTGTGCACAACGGAGAGCACGGAACGGGCGGGGTCGATCTCCTCACGCAGGAACTGCAGTGCGTCCTCGTAGGTGATCTCAGCCAGCACGCCTGCGCTTTCGAAGGGGCGCATGCCGCACATGAAGGCGTTGAGGAGCTTGGTGGCGCTTGCTTCGACATTGTTGCAGCCACGGATCATGGAGCCGTAATTGGTACGGCGCAGCAGCTCGAAGCTTTCCCGGTCGAAGCCGTGTTCCTTGGCGTCGGCAATGACCTTGAAAATGCGGTCACGGACTGCCTCGGGGTCACGGGATTCGCCGCCGCAGATGAGGGAGAAGTAGCCATCGCCGCTGAAGGGGGAATCCACGCCGAATTCGGAGTTGATCAGTCCCTGCTCGGTCATGTCCCGGTAGAAATCGGAGGTCGTGCCCAGCAGCACCTGCATGCTCATATAGGCGGCAAGCTCCGCCTTGAGCAGGTCACGTCCGCTTCTGGGTCTGAGCTTGAAGCCGAGGTTGAAGATCGGCGTGCCCACGGACATTTTCTCGGAAACGGAAGTCTCCAGTACGGTATCGGGTTCTGTCGGGAATACCTGCTCGAGTCCCTGATCCTCGCAGGGCTTGAGGAGGCGGTCACAGATTTCGAGGACTTCCTCGGCGTTCACATTACCTGCCACGGAAAGCACCATATTGTGCAGGTTGTAGAAGGTATAGTAGCAGCGGTAGAGCAGATCGGCGTCGATCTGCGCAATGCTTTCAACGGTACCGGCGATGTCGATGCGCACGGGGTGGCTGTGGTACATGCCACGGAGCATGTTGAAGAACACACGCCACGAGGGATCGTCCTCATACATGCGGATCTCCTGTCCGATGATGCCCTGTTCCTTGGCAACGCTTTCCGCTGTGAAGTGGGGCGCCTGCACGAAGGAGAGGAGGATTTCGAGGGATTCCTTGAAATTCTCGGAGCAGCTGAACAGGTAGCAGGTACGGTCAAAGGAGGTGTAGGCATTGGCGTCCGCACCGGTTTTTGCGTACTGTGCAAAGGCGTCGCAGTCCTCGTTCTCGAAGAGCTTATGCTCAAGGAAGTGGGCGATGCCGTTGGGAACCTCGGCATAATCCGCTTCGCCGTTGAGACGGAACTGTGTGTTGATGGAGCCGTACTTGGTACCGAACAGGGCATGTGCCGTGTGGTAGCCTTCCATCTCCATGATATAAATTTCCAGACCGCTCGGATGATTGACATGCAGGCAGCTTTCGCCCGTTGCATCACAGCGGATGGTTTCGATTTCTCTATTCATGCTGCACCTCCTGCTGCATCAGATATACGGAGTCCTCACGCAGGGCATTGGCAGCGTCCATCACGTCCTGACGGGTCATGGAGAGATAGAGTTCCACCAGTTCCTCCGTGCTGCTGTGTTCGTCATCGCAGAAGCTGCGGTGGCTCCAGCTGATGCAGGAGGAGGGGGTATCGCCGATGCCGCGGAGCTGGTTTACGGCGCTGCGCTTTGCGTTTTCGAGGGTTTCGTCATCGAACTCGCCGCGGCGCACAGCGTCAAGCTGTGCAAGGATCTCGGTGTGTGCTTTTTCGGCATTTTCCAGTTCCACGCCGCTGTCCACAAGCATTGCCTGCTTGCCGGGGACAAGGCGGCTTGCGCAGTAATAGCACAGGCTCATCTTCTCACGCACATTCAGAAACAGCAGGGAGAAGGGGGAGGAGCCATAGAGCATGCTCAGCAGGTTGAGGGCATATTTTTTCGGCGGCTCGCCCTTGAACATGATAACGAGCTTGGACTGGTTGACTTCCATCGGTTCTGTGACCTTGGCGGGCTGCGCCTTGCAGGGGCTGGGTGCCTTGAATGCGATTTCGACGGGGGTGCGTTCCACTGCGGCAAATGCAGCCTGCATGCGCTCGCCGATTGCGGGGGCATACCGGGGACCGACATGGTAGATGCGGATCACGGCTTCCTGCAGGAGCTTGCGGTAGGCGTCATAGACGGAAACGGGGGTGAGCAGTTCCACATCTGCGGCGGTACCGTAGAGCGGATAGGCAAACGGCTCGCCCTCGAAGGCAATCTCAGCGGCACGTTCCACGGCATAGGAGCGTTTGTTGTTGATCTCGGCTTCGATGGCGTCGAGGAGATCCTGCTTTTCGATGCGGAATTCACTCTCGGAGAATGCGCCGTTCTCCGCATTCGGTGCAAACAGGCAGCCGACGAGGAGTTCGGTCAGTTCTGCGAGCAGATCCTCCTTGCCGAGGGCATAGCGGTTGTCGATCACGCTTGCGGAGATGCTCAGCTGCAGGACATCGCCACGCTTGCTGATGCTGTCCTTGAGGGAAGCACCGTAGAGGCTGTCGAGCTTCTTGGTCATGGCGGCGATATTCGGGTATGCCTTGCAGGTGGAGGTCAGCAATGCCGCCAGCAATGCATAGACGGAATTATGTTCCTTGCCTGCGGGCAGCATGAAAACGATGTCGATCGTATTGGTCTTGAATTTCGGTTCCGCAATGGTGATATATTCGATGCGGTCGCCGATCTTCTGTATCTGTTCCTTCACAGGGGGTTCACTCCTTTCGATGATTTGCCGCTGCGTGCGGCAAACGGGCAGACGGCGCAATGCGCCTGCTGTATTATTATACCATGAATCGGTGTATAATGCAAGTGAAATTTCGGTGATTTGGTGCGATGCTGCACGAAAAGAGCCTTCCCATTCGGGAAGGCTCGGAGAAACGATATTACAGCAGGATCGGATACTGCGCCAGCACCTGCACGCCCTTCTGGGCAAGTGCCTTGACAGCGGCATCGACCTGTGCGGCATTCATTTCGCTGTTGACGATGCAAACGGTCTCTTCGTCCTCGGTGGAAATGGTCTTTTCCTCCACATCACCGAGTACCTCTGCAAGGAGCTTGACGTCCGCAGCGCTGGTACGGAAATAGCGCTTTGCAGTGAATGCTGCGAAATCTTCAATGAAATCGGCGTTTTCCGCACTCTCCCATGTCTGTGCGCTGATCGTGCCGTCGAGCTGTACCTGCTCGATCATATCACCGAGTACGGCGCTTGCGGTCGGGAATTTGCCTGCGCCTCTGCCGTAGAACATCGAACGGTCAGCACCGTCGGTGTCGGTCATGACTGCATTGAATACGTCGTTGACCTGGGAGAGCAGGTTGGTGTTCTTCACTGCCATGGGCATCACGGTCGGCAGGATCTTGCCGTTTTCGAGGGACTTGACCTGTGCGATCAGCTTGATGGCATAGCCGAGCTGTTCGCAGAGCTTGGTGTCCTTCAGCTCTACTTCACGGATACCCTTGGTGTAAACGGACTCCGGATACACATGCTTGCCGAATGCCAGGGAGGAGAGGATGCAGATCTTGCGGCATGCGTCGTGGCCTTCCACGTCCGCTGTCGGATCCTTCTCGGCATAGCCCAGCTCCTGTGCGAGCTTGAGTGCGGTGGCAAAATCCATATTATCGCAGATCATCTTGTTCAGGATGAAGTTGGTGGTACCGTTGAGGATGCCGGCTACTGCGGTGAATTCGTTCGCAGCCAGACACTTGTGCATCGGACGGATGATCGGGATCGCACCGCCGACGCTTGCCTCGAAGAAGAAGTTGACATTGTGCTCCTTAGCGGTTTTCAGCAGGATATCGCCCTTCTTTGCAACCAGCTCCTTGTTGGAGGTGGAAACGCTCTTGCCAGCCTCAAGGCATGCCTTGACAAAGGTGAATGCCGGTTCCACGCCGCCCATGCATTCTGCGACAACGGTGACATCCTTGTCAGCCAGGATCGGGTCGATGGACTTGACCACCTTGTTTCCGTAGGGTCTGTCCGGGAAATCACGCAGGTCGAGAATATAGCCGACCTCGAGGGACTTTCCGCAGCGCTTTTCGATGAGCGCCCGATTCTTCTCAAACAGCTCTACAACGCCGGAACCTACGACGCCGCAGCCGAGTACTGCAAATTTTTCCATTTTCATATCCTCCTAAAATCTCAGAAATCACGGTGTTGCCAGGTGATCTCTCTATTCTCCTGAAAGTATTTTGACATCCACCACGCCCTGCACCTTACCAAGGATGCTGCGGATCTGGTGGGGGGTCTGCACCTCGCCGTTGAGCCGCACGGAGAATGTCACTGCCGCAACGCCGTCCACGGGAATGCTCTGGTTCACCGTCAGGATGTTGGCGTCAAGCTCGTAGAGTGCGCTGAGCACATTGGACAGAACGCCTGCCTCATCCCGGAGCGCAGCCTGCAGGTTGATGATGCGCTGTGTGATCTTATCCTCATAGGAATACACACAATTCTTATATTTATAGTAGGCACTTCTGGAGATGCCGACACGCTTGCAAGCCGCCGCAGAGCTTTTTTCCTCCCGGTTGGCAAGGAGCTTTTTGACCTCAAGTACCTTACTGATGACTTCGGGCAGTACCGACGCCTCCACTACTATCAATTGTGTCTGATGCTCCATCAGAATCCCTCCCAACTTCAAAACGTCCGTGTAGAAAGTACAATTGTATTCGCTCTTTATACTATATCATGTTTTTGCTCGTTTGTCAAGTACATTTTTCATACGGGCGCTGACGGGGAGCATGCGGGGATGCTGCTTGACATTTGCGCCGGGGCGTGCTATAATAGGAACGAAACCATATCGTTCCCCCTGCCGCCGGGTAGGGGATCTGGACGCTCTGTTTTCCACCGTTAGGCCTTGCAGGTGGGAAAGCAGGGCTTTTTTTTTCGGAGGTTGTGATGGATCGACGTGTTTTTTCTGAATTCTTCCGCTATGCGTCCCTGAATATTCTCGGGATGCTGGGACTTTCCTGCTATATTCTGGCGGATACCTTTTTTATTGCCAATCGCCTTGGGGCGGATGGGCTGGCTGCCCTGAATCTGGCGATTCCGGTGTACAGTCTCATTCACGGGTGCGGACTGATGATCGGTATGGGCGGCAGCACCCGTTATGCCATTCTGCGCAGCCGCAATGCGGATGAGGGCGCCTGTACGGTCTTTACCCATGCGCTGTATCTGTGGGGGCTGTGCAGTGCGGTGTTTTTCCTGTGCGGACTGGCGGCTTCCGGTGCGATCGCATCGCTTCTGGGGGCGCAGGGGGAAATTTTCGCAATGAGCCGCACTTATCTGCAGATGCTGCTGCTTTTTTCACCGGCATTCCTGCTCAATGACATCCTTCTCGGCTTTGTCCGCAGCGACGGTGCGCCGCAGCTGGTCATGGCGGCGATGCTGACCGGCAGCTTCTCGAACATCCTTCTGGACTATGTGCTGATCTACACAGCGGATCTGGGGATCTTCGGTGCGGTGCTTGCGACCTGTCTGGCGCCGCTGATCAGCATGGCGGTGCTGTCCGTATTTTTCGTGCAGAAACGCCATCATTTTCGTCCGATCCGCCGCCGCCTGACGCTGCATGCCGGTGCAAAGCTGCTGGTGACGGGGTTTCCGTCCCTTGCCGCTGAGCTTTCCTCGGGGGTGGTGATGATCGCCTTCAATTTTCTGATGCTGGAATTTTCCGGCAGCACGGGTGTTGCGGCGTACGGCGTGATCGCCAATATTTCCCTCGTGGTCATTGCCGTGTTCACGGGCATGGCGCAGGGCATCCAGCCTGTACTGAGCCGGTATTTCGGTGCTGGGGAAAGCCGTCGGCTGCGGCTTGTGCTGCGCTGTGCGCTGTGGAGTACGGTGGTGCTTTCGGTTCTGCTGACGGGTGGGATCCTGCTTGCCGCCGACCCGATCGCCGCCGCCTTCAATGCGCAGGAAGACCCGACCCTGCAGCAGCTTGCGGTGCAGGGGATGCGGCTCTATTTTCTGGGAACGCTGCCGGCTGGCGTGAATCTGGTGCTGTGCGCTTATTGCGCATCGGCGGAGCGTTCCCGTGCCGGAAATGCGATTTCGGTGCTGCGTGGATTTTTGCTGATCCTGCCGCTGGCATTTCTGCTCAGTGCGGCGGCTGGGATCACCGGACTGTGGCTGGCGTTTCCGCTCACGGAGCTTGTGACGCTTGCGGCTGCCGCCGTGCTGCTGCGCAAAAAAAGCGCCTTCCCTTGATGGGAAGGCGTGTTTTCGTTATTCTCCATCCGTGCACAGCGCCGCAAGCAATTCCTCCGGTGAGGAGACAATGACCCGTGCGCCGGCTTCGGTCAGCTGCATCCGGTCACGGAAGCCCCAATCCACGCTGATGCAGGGGAGACCTGCGTTCTGTGCGGTCTCGATGTCCACATCCGAATCCCCGATGTAGACGGCGTCGGATTTGTCCACGCCAAGCCGTCCGAGGATCTCGAATACGGCGTCGGGTGCAGGCTTTCTCGGCACTCCGGGACGTTCCCCGAGTGCGAGGGTGAACAGATCGGGAAAATACTGCTGTACGAGGGGCTGCACCGCAAAATCCCCCTTATTGGAGAGCACCGTCGTCCGGATCCCGGCGTCACGGAGCTTGCGCAGCAGCGCAGGAATACCGTCGTAGGGTTTGGTTTTCACATCGCAGTGCGCTTTGTAGTATGGCGAGAAAATGCCGTGTACACGGTCGATTTCCGCTTCCGGTGTGCCGGAGGGGAGTGCACGCTCGATCAGCTTGCGGATGCCGTTTCCCACGAAGCTGCGCACTTCGTCGATGGTGCGCACGGGATAGCCGCATTCCGTGAGGGCGTAATTCACCCCATCCGTGAGATCTTCCAAAGTATCAAGAATCGTGCCGTCCAAATCAAAAATTACGAGGGTGTATTTCATGGGGGACTCCTTTAATTTGTATAAGTTAATCTGCTGTTCGGTTCGCCGCCCGTGTCCATGTCACAAATCCATACACCGCATTCAGCAGATAGAATGCCCACATTGCGGTCATGATATAATCGCCCGTGCCGAACCACATTACGACGGTCACTGCATCCACAATGATCCACAGAAGCCACTGTTCACGGAACCGCAGTACCATCAGCGCATTGGCAACAACGGAGATCACCGTGCTTGTGCTGTCCAGCCATGCCGCATTGCCGCCCAGTGCTGTCAGAACCATCTTATATCCCCAGATGCCCAGCGCCGATACAATCAGCATGAGAACCGTCCAGAGCGGGGAGAGCTTCCGGCATTTTACCAGATCGCCGTCACCGTCAGCCGCATTCTTCTTCCAGAGATACAGTCCGATGAACTGCGTCGGCAGATAGTACAGCGCATTGAGCATCACTTCGCCGTAGAAACGCATCATCCACGAAACGACGATGTAGCCGATAATATTCGCAAAACCCCAGTAATACTGCGAGCGTCTGCCGGCGGCGCAGAGTACCACGCAGAAAATGCCGGCGATCGCCGCAATGGAACTGATGATAGTATACCATATCGGACTTTCCTTGTCAATCACTGCAAAATAAATTGTAAATCCGATCACGCCCAGTACCTCAAACCATTGGAATGGGGTCATGTAGGCGGCGATTTTTTTGAGTATGTTCATGGATATTCCTCCTGTCAGATATTCAGCATTTCCCTCGTCAGTGCCACCGCCTTGCGGAAGCGTTCGTCATAATCCCCACGTACCTCCACGAAATCAAAACCATGCTCCCGATAGAGATTCTTGATCGTCGTGCTGTAATATTCCCGATCCGCTGCAATGACTTCGCTCCGGTCGCCATCCTGTACGAATTTCACATCCGGCTCTAAAAACAGGATCAGATCATAGTCATTCAGCGATGCAATGCCATTGGCAAGGGCGATATTCCGCTCCTTGTCCTTACCCTCCAGAAATTCCAGAAAGAATCGGGTGATCAGGCAGTCCGTATCCTCAAACAGCACCATCCGGCTGTGCTTGACCGCTTCACGTTCCCGCAGCTTATGCGTCAGCAGAATGTCCGTGAAATCCTCCGGCAGCATCAGGACATCCGTACCGGAACGCTCAGAAATTTCCCGACCGACCTCCTCCAGAAAATTTGTGTTGAAGTAATTCGCCAGATTCTCCGTCAGCGTGGATTTGCCCGTACTTTCCGCACCGATCAGAAGCACTTTCTTCACATAATGCGGTCTCGCCACATTCGGGATCATCTCCCAGTACCGATAGGGATTCTCCCTGATCTTCGTAGAAGAAATGCCGTTCCTCGGATAAATCACAAGCTTCGCCTCCGGATAGCATTTTGCCCAGAAGCTGTCATCCGTGTAGTCGCTGCCGCAGAATACCACGTCAATCGGTTCGCCTGCAAATTCCTTAACCTTCTGCGCATCCGCCATCCAGTATTCTTCGCAGTTGTAATCCGCCTTCGTCGGTGCGGTATCCTCCAGAATCATGATCCTCACATTGCCGATGTGCTTCGTGATCTGATAAATCCACCGATAACGCTCCCGCACGTCAATTTCATCACGGTTCGTTCCGTGGCTGATGACAACGATCAGTCGTTCACATTGATTCGCACTCCGGATCATGCACTCCACATGCCCCATATGCAAGGGATTGAAGCTTCCGCCGTACATGCCGCATTTGTATTTCATAGGTATTCCTCCTGTTATATATTCGCATTGTGTTCTGCTATATCTATGATAGTATATTTTCGCTACTATGTCAAGCTGATTTTGCGGAATTTGGAAATTTTGGTGAAAATTAATGAAAACTACCATGAAATTTGTGCAAAAGCACTTGCAAGGGCTGCGGGATTATGGTATAATGAAACAAACGAATGGGGCAGTGCCCCGAAGAAATCCCCACACAGAAAGCAGGTGCAGCATGGACGAAAAAAACTTCTATCTGGACACGATCGGGCAGATCGTACCGGCGCAGCGTGAGCAGATCATGACGGCATTCTATGAGTTTCTGGAGCTGGAACATCTGTACGAATCGGCGGCGGAGGTTGTGAAAACGCAGCTGAATATCTACGACAGTGAATTCAGCATGAAATTCCAGAGAAACCCCATCCACGGCATCGAAAGCCGCATCAAATCGCCGCAGAGCATCATCGGCAAGCTGCAGAAAAAAGGCTATCCTGTGACGGCAAAATCAGCGATGGAGCATCTGATGGACATTGCCGGCATCCGTGTGGTATGCTATTATATCGACGATATTTATGCGATTGCCGAGCTTCTGACACGGCATGAGGACATGCAGCTGCTGAAGATCAAGGACTACATCGAACACCCGAAGCCCAGCGGCTACCGGAGTTTTCATATGGTGCTCTCCGTGCCGGTGTACATGGCAACCAGCAAGCGGAAGGTGCCGGTGGAGATCCAGATCCGCACGATTGCGATGGATTTCTGGGCAAGTCTCGAGCACCAGCTGCATTATAAGACGGACTGCGAAGTGCCGCCGGCACTCAAGCAGGAGCTGAAAGAATGCGCCGAAACCATCGCCCTGACCGATATGCGCATGCAGGATATTTACCAGCAGATTCATGAATTGGATTAAGCAGCGGGTCGCCGCTGACGCTTTGCATAAATTCCGATCACCGAAAGGAGGATACCCATGAAACGCAAACCTGAAAAGAATTACAAGCTGCCGAAATATGCCGCAGGGCTTGCGGCGCTGCTGTTCACAGGCGGACTGACCGGATGCACCGATCCCGTCGGGGAAGTGCAGCTTTCCGGCGATGTGCCATTTGTGGATGACACCACGGAGCAGTCTCCCGAACCGGAGGGATTTGCCGGGGCTGTGGACACTGCGGAAACCTGCTCTGCAGAAACCGATCCGGTGCCAACCGAAGAAGCGGCGCAGCCGACGCCTGCACCTACGGAAGAAATTGCCCTCGCAGGCGATATTGTGATGGAGTAAGCCATGAATGTGACGCTGCATCTCACCGAACGCTGCAATATGGACTGCATCTACTGCATTCATGAAAAGCATCCACGCCGTATGTCGGAGGAGATCCTCCATGCGGCGTGTGACCTCATTTTTTCAAAGGGGACATCCGCCGGACTCTGTTTCTTCGGCGGCGAGCCGCTTCTGGAAAAGGATCTGATCTGTGAAGCACTGGATTACTGCCAATCGCTTTCGCAGAAAACGGGCATCCCGTTCCGGTGCAAGATGACCACGAACGGAACACGCCTCGATGAAACCTTCCTGCGCCGTGCAAAGCTTGCCGGTATGACCATCGGCATGTCCTTCGACGGGCTTGCACAGGAGATCAGCCGCCCCTATGCGGACGGTTCGTCCAGCCTTGCGGATGCAGAGAACGCTGCAAAGCTTCTTTTGCAGGAAATGCCGCATTCCTATGCGATGATGACCCTTGCACCGCAGGCAGTGGGGAGATTTGCGGAATCTGTGAAATATCTCTATACTTTGGGATTCCGGCACATCACGGCAACGCCTGCCTACGGAAAGCGTGCGCTCTGGACGGAGGATGCCCTTTCGGAGCTGGAACACCAGCTGAAGCAGATCTCCGCATTTTACATAGAATGCTTCCGGAAAGGGGAATCTTTCTGTTTCAGCCCATTCTATGCGAAAATCCGTTAGTGCATCACGGAGGAAAACCCTGCCGACCGATGTCATCTCGGACAGCGGCAGATGCCGGTCAATGTGGATGGCAGGATCTACGCCTGTACGCAATTCATCGGGGACGAGGATTTCTGCATGGGCGATGTGTTCGGGGGACTTGATGCGCAGAAACTGGCGGCGATCGCAAGCCGTGTACATGTCCTGCCGGAGGAATGCGGGGAATGTGACCTGCGTGAACGGTGTACCAATTCCTGCGGCTGCCTGAATCGTCTGGAAACAGGGGACGAAGCCGAAGTTTCCCCGATGCAGTGTGCCTATGAAAGAATGCTCATCCGGATTGCGGATACCATGGCGGATCTGCTGTATGAGGAGGATGCGGAGAAGTTCCGGAACTATTTTGCAACATAGATCATGCGTATGCCGCTCCTGGGAGCGGCATTTGCTGTTTGCGAATTTTTTTCCCAAACCCCTTGCAATTCTGACAAAGTTCGTGTATAATAGAAATGTACGGCAGTATTTCTGCCTTGATAATGAAAGATAAAGGAGAATTCCCCTATGTTTAACAATCTGATCGACACCATCGGTTATGTGGAAAGCGTTGACCCCGAGGTTGGCGCAGGCATGCAGAAAGAGCTTGCACGCCAGAGAAGAAATCTGGAGCTGATCGCAAGCGAAAACATCGTTTCCCCGGCTGTGATGGCAGCAATGGGCAGCGTGCTGACCAACAAGTATGCAGAGGGCTATCCGGGCAAGCGTTACTACGGCGGCTGCGAATGCGTTGACGTGGTTGAGGAAATCGCCATCAAGAGAGCATGCGAGCTGTTCGGTGCAAAGTTTGCCAATGTACAGCCCCATTCCGGCGCACAGGCAAATACTGCTGCTTACTTCGCAGTGCTGCAGCCCGGCGATACCGTTCTGGGCATGAGCCTTGCAGACGGCGGTCATCTGACACATGGTTCTCCTGTGAATCTGTCCGGTAAGTACTTCAATTTCGTATCCTATGGTCTGGATGATGAGACCGAGACCATCAACTATGAGACCGTTTACAAGCTGGCTGTAAAGCATAAGCCCCGTCTGATCGTTGCAGGTGCATCTGCATATCCGAGAGCCATTGATTTCAAGAAGCTCTCCGAGATCGCAAGAGCAGTCGGCGCACTGTTCATGGTGGATATGGCACATATCGCAGGTCTGGTTGCAGCAGGTCTGCACGAGTCCCCGGTTCCGTATGCGGACATCGTAACTACCACCACGCATAAGACTCTGAGAGGTCCGAGAGGCGGTCTGATCCTGACAAACAACGAGTATCTCGCAAAGAAGATCAACTCCGCAATCTTCCCCGGCACACAGGGCGGCCCTCTGATGCACACCATTGCTGCAAAGGCAGTATGCTTCGGCGAAGCACTGAAGCCCGAGTTCAAGGAATACCAGCAGAGAATCATCGAGAATGCAAACGCACTCGCTGAGGGTCTGGTAAAGCGTGGCTTCAATCTGGTATCCGGCGGTACGGATAATCACCTGATGCTGGTTGACCTGCGTCCGTTCAACATCACCGGCAAGGAGCTGGAGCACAGACTGGACGAGGTTTATATCACTGTCAATAAGAATGCGATCCACAACGATCCGGAGAAGCCGTTTGTAACCAGCGGTATCAGAATCGGTACACCGGCTGTGACCACCAGAGGTCTGGGCGTTGCGGAAATGGAAATGATCGCTGAGTACATCTATCTGTGCGCAACGGACTTTGAGAACAAGGCAGACGAGATCCGTGCAGGCGTGACTGCTATCTGCGAGAAGTATCCTCTCTATGAATAAGCAATAACTGTCAGGGGGCGGACGGAGGTGTCCGCCCTTTTTGTCTGACCAGCAGAAAGGAGCTGATACCATGCCACTTGCTGATTCCATCCGTCCGAAAACCCTCGATGATGTTGTCGGACAGCAGCATCTGCTGGGGGAGGGGAAACCCCTGCGCCGCATCATCGAAAGCGGACGCATTCCTAATATGATTTTCTACGGCCCGTCCGGCATCGGAAAAACCACCCTCGCCAGCATCATCGCAAGCCGTACCAATATGACCCTCCACATCCTCAACGGCACACAGGCGGGCGTCTCCGATATCAAATCCGTCATCGCCGATGTGGGGACATTCGCCTCGATGAACGGCATCCTCTTGTACCTCGATGAGATCCAGTACCTCAACAAAAAACAGCAGCAGAGCCTGCTCTCCTATATCGAAAACGGCGATATTACGCTGATCGCCTCCACGACCGAAAACCCCTATTTCGCCGTGTACAATGCCGTCATCAGCCGCAGCACCGTCTTTGAATTCAAGCCCGTGGATGCTGCCGAGATGGAAAAAGCCGTCCGCCGTGCGTTCCGCATTATGCAGGAGGAACAGGGGAATCCCCTCATCATCGAGGACGGCGTGACCGCCCATATCGCACAGGGAAGCGGCGGCGATGTCCGCAAGGCGATGAATGCCGCAGAACTCTGCGTTCTCTCTGCGGAACCGACTGCCGACGGCATGCGTGTGACGCTCGACATTGCAAAATCCCTCACGCAGCGCAGCAATATGCGCTATGACCGTGACGGCGATGCACATTATGATATCCTTTCCGCACTCCAGAAATCCATCCGTGGCAGCGATGAAAACGCAGCCCTCCACTATACCGCAAGACTGCTCGAAGCCGGAGATCTCATTTCCCTCACAAGACGGCTTCTCGTGATTGCATCGGAGGACATCGGGCTTGCCTATCCGCAGGCGGTGAGCATCGTGAAATCCTGCGTGGATTCGGCATTGCAGCTCGGTCTCCCCGAAGCGAGGATCCCCCTTGCAGAAGCAGTGATCCTGCTGTGCACTTCCCCGAAATCCAATTCCGCGATCTGCGCCATCGACGCCGCAATCGAGGCGGTGCGTTCGGGGGATTACGGCGATATTCCGTCACATCTCAAGGATGGACACTACGGTGGTGCACAGAAGCTCGGCAATGCCATCGGCTATCAGTACCCCCACGCATTCCCGAATCACTATGTCAAGCAGCAGTATCTCCCCGATAACATCGCCGATCATGTGTATTATGAATTCGGGGATAATAAGCAGGAGCAGGCGGCGCTGCTGTATCGGAAGAAGATCAAGGGGGAATAATATGCTGCCGCTTGTACCGTCAGGCACATAAGGCAGTGATCACCGACGCAGGCAATGCGCCTCAGACTGTCGAAAAACCTTATCAGGTTCAAAGGACGAAGTCTTTTGGCGGGTTAGAGGGTACGCAGTACCCCCGCAATATAGCCCCTCCCCCTTTGGGGGAGGGGATAATTTTTGGGGTGCTAACCCCAGAAAAGAGACTTTTTTGACAAGCTGCGGCACAGGCACTGCGCCTGTTTTGTGTATCCTGACGAACGAAAACGTTTTCAACATGTGCATTGTACACAAATCACAAAAATGTTGCAAAAACTTTTGAAAAACACTTGACAAATGCACAAATGCATGGTATAATAGAATCAAGATAAAGGAACTGCAGAACTTTATAACAGGCATGACTCCACCGATGGGATTTAAGGCTTGACCTTCATCGGAACATTTGGACATATCTTAGCCGTAAAGGAGGCGAAACCAATGGAAAATATTGAATCACAGCAGCAGGCGGTTTCGCCGGTCGCAGGTAAGTGAAGGGTGAATTGCACAGCTCAGACTGAATGGCAGCCCATGAAGTAATGAATCAATTCTGCGGGATATGGTGAAAGCGACTGGTTCTGGCACACTTCCAAGTTTCAAAGCCAGTGTATCAGAACAGGATGCGAAGGATTGAAAAACGGCACAGAAACTGAATATAGCAGGCATGTAAGAATTCAGGAACGGAGGTACACTCCCATGAGACGGTGAGTTCCGCTTAACATCCGGCACAAGGATTTCCAGACTTCTTTTGAAAGATGTGATGTAATATGAAAGCTTCTGCAAATCTGACCAAGAACAACGTTTTGAAGAATCCTTAACGAAAGGCGTGTGTGACCAATGCACAGGAGAACATTCACGGCTTGACCGTATACTTAAAACTGAATACAAAAAGCTCCCGACGTGCAGCATTGCGATGGTCGGGAGTTGTTGTTTTTTCAAGAAGAATCCCACGGATAAGTTCTGTCCGCGGGATTTTAAATTATGCAATAATCTGCAGGCACATCGCCATTTTCGCCTTGCCAAGATCCTGCGTGCTGCCGTCTGCTGTGCGGTGCAGGATGTGCGAGCCGTTGGAATACACCACACTGCCATCCGCACAGAGCGCATAATCCAGCACTGCCTTTGCGAGGACTTCCTCTGTGCCGTCGGGTGCACGGCGCACCAGCACACGATTGCGTGACATGATGCCGGCATAGGGGTCACCGAATTTCTTGTTTTCCTTCTGGTTCTTTTCCGCTTCCAGAATTCTGCCCTCAAAGAACAGCTCTTTTTCGGTCTTCTGTTTGGACTTGATGTCGGTGCGTGTGCCGCCCTCCGGCATCGGCTTGCCGCCGAAGAGCACGCTGAATGCATTCAGGAAGCCAATCAGCGCCTTGACCAGCCAGAACGGGAAGAGCAGTACTTCCTTGAAAATGCCCCAGATCGAGGTGGATTTCTTTTCGTTCAGCGGATGGTAGGGCTGGCGGATGAAGTACAGGTTCCCCTGTGCGTCCTCCTTCGGGGCGAGGAAATCGAGGGATTCATCCTCAAGCAGGATCTCCATGCGTTCCGTGTTGACATTGTAGGAAGCCGCCGCACGGGGCGAATACGCCAGAAGCTCGCCGCCGTTTCTGGCGATGCCGGCAGTAGAGAAATACACCAGTCTGCCGTCAGGGGACCAGCTGGGAGAGGTTTCACAGGAATCGCCGTCCGTGATCTCGTTGTAGACGCTGGACGGGAGCTTGAAGAGGGCGATGTGCGATCTGCCGTTCGGGTAGCGCACGCAGGCGGCAACATCATCACCGGAGCTTGCGATCTCACCGAGGCGGATGTCATTGCCGGAGCAGATATGTCCCTCCATTTCGGCTTTTTCAGAGAAGCTGCGGCGGAACATACCGCCGGAAGCGTCGAGCTGCAGGGTGTAGAGAAATTCATCCTTGTAGGGTGCCAGACCGCAGAATACGGCGTCAGCGGTGCGGCGCTCCTGCGATTCCGCCATGCCCATGAACTGGGCGCCCCTGCCGGAGGTTTTCCATGCCTTGTTCTGCTGGATCTCGTCAATGGTCTGCTGATATTGCTGCACACGGTAGCTGGGCAGTTCGATGGATTTCCCGTTTTCTGCCAGATAGACCGCTTTTGCGTCGGTGTAGAGTAGTTTCATGGCAATTCCTCCCAATTATGTTTCTGTTTCGAGTTTGATCAGCTGTTCGTTCTGCCATTGCCAATACTGATGCTGACCATCATGGTAGCTGCTGAGGATGTTGTGTTCCGCCTCTGCATAGAGCGGATATCCGAGGACATTGAGCGCATCCCACAGCACAAATTGTTCGGTTTCCGGCGAAAATCTGTAGTAAGTACCGGTCTGCGTTCCGTATAGCGAATCCGGAACATACAGATCCGCATATCCGTCAAAATCATAATCCTCTGTTCCGAGGTATTGTTCCGGTTCCCGCAGATGTGCGCCATCCAAGGGAACGGTAGGCGAGATTGCCTGCTGCGCATAGAAGTCTTCCAGCGCTGCATAACCGTCCCAGAAGCTGCCGACCGGGAGTTCCTGCACGATTTCCGTACCTTGCATCACATGGACGGCATCCGCTGTGATGCGGAAGTACAGCGGATGTTCGATCGTTTCGATGCATTTCCCTGTGTCCGAATCGAGGATTCTGCGAAGATACAGAACCTTTTCACCATCCTGTGCATAAGTGGAGGAATCCTCCATCGTTCCCGCACTGGCCCAGTAATACTCCGTCAGTGCCACCGGAATGAGCGTACCCTGTTCCCAGCGGTAGGTCGTGTTGCTGCTGCCATAGATGCTGTACGATTTCAGAAGCAGTGTGCCATCCGCCTGCTGTTCCATGATCCAGCCGGTGCCGCCCTCCTCGAAATTCAGCGCATCCCAGAGGATGAGCTGTCCGGACGCATCGTCATACCGGTAATAATGCCCCCGAAAACTATTTGGACAATCGGGGAGAAATACATCCGCAAAGCCGTCAGAATCATAGTCGCAGATGGAAATTTCGTCCGCATCCGGCACATTCTCCATTGGGATCGTTTGGAACAATACGCCGTCCAGCAGGAAAGAAACACCATCCTGCTCCATGGTGAATGTGAGTACTGGAGCCACAGGTTCCGTTGTTTCCGGTGCGGCGGTACTTTCCGTGACCTGTTCCGCTTCCGTCGTCTGCGGTTCGGCAGTTTCTGCTTTTGCGCATCCGGTCAGTAATGTGGCAGACAGGAGCACTGCTGCGATTTGAGTGTATTGGTGTTGCATTCCATTCCCTCCCGTATGTTACTATTCTGATTATAGCACAAAACAGGGGAATTGTCAATTTTTGTGGGAAATTCTTGCAATTGCGGGGGAGATGTGGTATAATGAGATTGCAAAATTTTGTGCAAAGGAGTCAGAACTATGCTGAAAAACATCCCCCCGATCCTGTCACCGGAGCTTCTGAAAGTGCTCTGCGAGATGGGACACAGCGACCGTCTGGTGATCGCAGACGGCAATTTCCCGGCGGAGAGCATGGGCAGAAACGCCATCGTCATCCGCTGTGACGGTCACGGCGTACCGGAGCTGCTTGATGCCATCCTCACCCTGTTTCCGCTGGACACCTATGTGGACAAGCCCGTGCAGCTGATGGAGGTCATGCCCGGCGACAACGCCGAAACGCCCATCTGGGACACCTACAAGGAGATCATCGCCAAGCATGACGAGCGTGGTGCGGAGACTGTCGGAACAACCGAACGCTTCGCCTTCTATGAGGAGGCAAAGAAAGCCTACTGCATCATTGCCACCGGTGAAACGGCGATCTATGCGAATGTGATGCTGCAGAAGGGCGTCATCTGAGAAAAAACCGCCGGTTTCATCTGCGAAACCGGCGGTTTTGTGTTTCAGTATTTTTTCCATGTTTCAATTGTAAGTCGAATGAATACATAAAGCATAACGATGGTGAAAATACCAAAGATCCATTGTTGTCTTGTGTTCTCTGCTCCGAAGAAGGTGCACCAGACAAACAATATTGTCAGCGGAATGCCCATGATGAGCCAGATGCCGCATTTGACGACCTTCGGAATACGCTTGTTTTTCATAATGCGCTCTGTGATCCAGTAGTTCATCAGCATTTCAAACATCTGCTGCATATGCTCACCTTCCCCAATAGGTTTTATGTATCAGCACGACGGTCATCAGAACCATCAGAGCAGCAAGAGCCCAGCCGACCACGCCGCCCACCCAAATACACAGGACAGTGAGTGCGGCACCCAGAATTCCCCAGATGATGCACTTGATGATGCGGGAGACCTTCCGGCTTTCCATTACACCCTCAAACAGTGATTCCAGAATTGCTTCGATGATGTCGTCCATTTTGCTTCTCCTTTCAAAAATTGCCCCGAAACCTCGGGGCAATTTTTCTGCTATTACTTGCTTTCTGCTGCGTCTTCCGTTGTCTCTGTCACAGCCTTCAGACCTGCTGCCAGACCTGCCAGACCCTGAATCTCACTCGGAATGATGAGCTTGGTTGCCTTGCCGTCTGCAGCCTTCTGGAATGCTTCCAGTGCCTTGAGGTGGAGGACGTTCTGGTTCGGATTTGCCTGATTCAGGCGCTCCAGACTCTCAGCCATTGCTGTCTGTACAGCAGCGATTGCCTGCGCTTCACCGTCTGCGACACGGATCTTCTGCTCACGGATCGCCTCCGCACGCAGGATCATGGCTTCCTTTTCTGCAGTTGCACGGAGGATCTCCGCTTCCTTATCGGCCTGTGCACGCAGGATCTTGGATTCCTTCTCAGCCTCAGCAACGAGCACCTGTGCCTTCTTTTCACCCTCAGCCTGCAGGATCTTCTCACGGCGCTCACGCTCTGCCTTCATCTGCTTTTCCATGGAATCCTGGATCTCTCTGGGCGGCAGGATGTTCTTCAGCTCGACACGGATGACCTTGATACCCCAACGGTCGGTCTCTTCGTCAAGGATCGCTGTGATCTTGGTGTTGATGACATCACGGGAAGTCAGGGTAGCGTCGAGTTCCAGCTCGCCGATGATGTTACGCAGGGTGGTTGCAGTGAAGTTCTCGATCGCCATCATGGGATTTTCAATACCGTAGGTGTACTTCTTCGCATCGGTTACCTGGAAGAATACAACGGTGTCAATCTGCATGGTAACGTTGTCCTTGGTGATCACCTGCTGCGGCTTGAAGTCTACCACACGCTCCTTGATGGAGACACGGCGTGCCACACGGTCAAGGAAGGGCATCAGCAGGTGAGGGCCGGTCTGCCATTCTGTGCGGAAGGTACCCAGACGCTCGATCACATACACATGTGCCTGCGGCACGATGCGGATGCAGGTAACAGCAACGATCACCAGAAAGATGATCAGACCAATGATGAGATACGCAACGATAGTTTCCATAATAATTTCCTCCTTAATTTAAAACGCTCAGTGCATGACTTCGCTGTTTGTGACATATGCGGTCGTGCCGGAGATCTCTGCAACGGTCACGGTGCTGCCGACTGCGATGACAGTATTGTCACGGGTTCTGGCACGCCAGTTCACGCCGCCGATCTTTACACGGCCGGTGTTGGCAGCGTCATTGATCTCCTCCGTGACGACAGCGGTTCTGCCGATCTCTGCGTCGAGGTTCGTGGGGATTTTGTTGCCCACCTTGAACTTCCTGAGCAGCGGCTTGGTGACTGCCAGCAGCAGAATGGAAACTGCCACAAAGATGATCGCCTGGCCGAGCGGTGCAACGTTCAGCGCTGCGGCAATGAAAGCGGCAAGGGAGCCTGCGGCGAACCAGACACTGATGAGCTGCATGGTGGAAAGCTCCAGAATGACCAGTCCTACGAACAGAATGCCCCAAGTAATCATCCATGTTGTCATAAATTCACACTCCTTTGTGCATATCATGCAGGAGCAGCGGCTATGTAAATTTATTTTACGCCGTCTGCAAAACCGGGATGCATGCATCCTCCTGCGGTGGTTACATGCATATTATAGCATATTGCAAACGGTTTGTCAATACTTTTCCGGAATAAAACGTAAATATTTTTTACCCGATGCACGCGAGCGCAAAAAAAGCCGCAGGATTCCGGATCCTGCGGCATGGCGGGGGTCATTTTGTTTTTTTGCGCAGCAGTTCCCTGACATTCACGACCCGGAATGCGGCGAAGCAGAGGAGGAAGATCACACCGAGGACGATGTAGAAGCCCATGATCTGCAGGAGGTTCCGGAAGGTGAAAAGCTGCATGCCGGCGATGCAGGCAATGCTGCACACGGCGATCACGCCTGCCATCTTTGCCAGAAGCACCGGAGAGGACAGTCCCCCGAGGTTTCTGCGCAGGACGAGATAGCTTGCAGCGCAGCCGACCAGCGCCGAGAGCGTGGTGGCGAGTGCTGCACCGAGGAGCTGGAGCCGGGGGATCAGAAGAAAGAGCAGCACCACATCCAGTACGAGTACCACAGCGGAGAGGATGATGGAGAACCACTTCTTGCCGATGCCGTTGAGCACCACGGAGAGCATCGCATAGAAGGAGAGCAGGAACGTGCCGAAGCAGAGCAGCGAAAGTGCAGCACCTGCCGGCGCATAGCCCTCGTCATAGAAGCACACGAGCAATGGCTGTGCGGTCAGGGAAATGAGCACCACGACCGGCAGCACCAGCATATAGAGGATATTGCAGTTCTTCTGAACGAGCGCTGCAACGCCCTGCACATCGCCCTTGCTCCATTTTTCGGAGACATAGGGGAGGATCACGAGGTAGAATGCCGAAACCAGATAGTATGGCACGAGCGAGAAGGTATGCACGCCGGTGTAAAGTCCGGTCAGTTCCATATCCTTATGGACGTACTGCAAAAAGAAGGTATCCAGATTCAGCACCAGTGTGATCGCTGCAAAGAAGCTGATGAATTCCGCTGAGGAGCGGGTGATCTTTCCGAATGTGAGCACATCGGGGTAGTCCGCTTTCCGGCGCAGCTTGTCGGAGCGCAGCAGGAACACCAGCGTCAGCACGGCGCTGAGCACCGAAGCGAGTGTAAAGCCCCAGATCACGCCGCTTGGTTTGTTGCTTTCGAACACCGCCGACAGCGGTGCGGAGGTCAGACGCAGCAGGGGATAGACCACGGTGACGATGGCTTCACCAAGGAAGAGCTTGGCGCCGTTGAGGCCGCCCGTGAGTGCAAAATAGACGCCCGTTGCAAGGATCAGGATACTGAGCTGGCGGAAATAAGCGGTCAGAGACGGATCACCGAACTTTTCGGCAAAGAACGGTGCCAGAACGAAATTGAGTGCCGAGAGCAGCACACCGAAGACGATCTGAAAGGCGAAGCCCTTCTTCAGTACATCCGCAGGCTGGTATCTGCCGGAGGCGATGGACTTGGAAATCGCCTGTCTTGCGCCGTTTGTGAGGAACATATAGTAGAAATTGCAGAACGAAATGATGGTTCCCACGATGCCGTATTCGGCAAGGGAGAGCATATTGCCCAGCAGGTAGTGCAGGACATAGGCGGCGAGTACAACGCCGACCTTGGCGATGGCATGATAGCCGACACCCTTGAACATGCGCTACACCTCCGTCCGTTCGGCAGCCGCAATGCTGCGGTAGATGGCGAAATGCTGCTTTCCGAGGAATTTCCTGAGCAGGTAGGCATGGGAAAAACGCTTGAGAAAGAGCAGCTTGTTGCTCTGGCGGAAGGTCTTTTCGTAGCGTCCGGTTTCCTTGACGGTGAAGGCGTTGCGGATGCTGAACTTTCCGAGCGCATCGGAATGCGGTGCGGAAATGAACGAATTCTCGCTGTATTCCGAGAGTGCGCTGCAGCGCTTCTTGGCGTAACGAAGTCGCTGGGCAATGGCGGTTTTCTTGTTGTAGATCTCCTTGAGATGCCCCTTGAGGAGACTGTCGAGGTCGTATTCCTCCACCTCGATCACGCCGCTGCGTTCCGCAGCATCCACAAGCTGCATGCCGCGTTCGGAGCGGATGATAACAACGGTCTGCCCGATGTAGCTTTCATCGTACTGCGTCTTGCCCCACGGGTCGCCGCAGCTGATGTCGGCAAATTCCGCAAAATAGTCATTGCACAGCATGCAGCCCTGGCACGCATAGAGATAGCTGTTGTAGACAGCGCCGAACTGTGAGCGGTTGAGCCGCTGTTTCTCCTGTGTGCCGTCCTTGTAGCCGATGGAGAAGCAGCCCGGCCAGGTACCCTCACGGTAGGCGGTTCGGGTGATCTCGTCAGGGTTTCTGCCACCTGCCATGCGGCGGATGAGATCCGCTGTTGAAAGCTTCGAGCAGAACAGTCCGAACAGGAAGGTGTTGTTTTCCAGTCTGCGGATGGACTGCGCCTGACAGGGGAGAACGGTTGCTGCCATGTCACGGGCTTTGGGAGAATATTCCGTGCAAAGGGGGGCGCAGACGTATTTGGAACCTGCATCCGCTGCGGTGATCTCCGTGCGGATGACGGGCTTTGCGCAGATGGGGGAATCTTCATTGCTGAGGGTCAGCACCTTCGAAAAGAAGCCATTCTGCAGCCCGAACTGCAGCAGTGCGGTGACGGCGCCGCCGGAGCTGGACGCTTTGGAAATTTCCGGATCCTTTGCCCGGATCAGGCAGATGCGGCGGTAGGGACCGACCACGGTCTGCTGTGTGATCGTGCTTTTGCGTGCCGTACAGACGCCGATGCATGCGCCGCAGGCGACACAGCGCTGTGCGTCGAGCTGCGGGATGAACTGGGCATATTCATTTTTTGCCATGGTGATGGCATGTTTCGGACAGACGCCGGCGCACATGCCGCAGGAGCGGCACAGGACGGCATTCGTTCCGATCTGCGCATAATAGGCAGTGATCTCGCTATTTTTCATCAAAACAGAACTCCTTGCTCAGGCGGATGGTTTTCTGCGCATTGTCCGTTACCTGCGGCAGATGCGCTTTCTGCTTTTCGTGAATTTCGTTGTAGTGCCGGGTGATGTAGGCGTATTTTTCACGCAGCAGCGGATAGGATACATCATGGATGTCGATGGTGCAGTCCTCCAGTCCGAAGGAACCCATCATCGCAAACGCCTTGTGTTCATAGGCGATGCAGAGACAGGGAACGAGCATCTTGCAGGAAAAGACCGCCGAGTGATAGCGGGTTGCCACCATCATTTTCATGTGGGCGATCTCCTGCTGCTGGAGCACGCCCGACTTCTTGTCCGAAAAGACAATGGTTCTGTCGGGGTGTTTCATGCGGGAGATGAAGGTTTCGATCAGCGGCATATCCGAATGCTTGTTGTAGAGCTGGGGGAAGAATTCGACGGTGAGTGTGCTGTCCGCATCCATCAGCTCGTCAAAGAACTGCACGAGGGAGGAGATGTAGCGTTCGGTCTCCGCCTTCGGATCGCTGCTGCCGGGGTACTTGTAGGAAAGCGGCGTGAAACCGATGGTATTGCGGCGGTTTTCAGGTGCCACCACGCTGTCGAGCACATGGGCAAAGCAGGCGTCCGCCGCCAGATGGATCTTCTGTCCGGCATCCGGCAGGAAGTCTTTTACATACCCGAAGGACACGCTGTCGCGCAGGACGATGAGCTTTGCACGACGGAGCACGGCACGGCGCAGCGGATTCATGAAGCGCTTTTTGAACGGACCCATGGAAGGTGCGGAAAAAACCACGGGCTTTCCGAGAAGCTCGGGGACGAGGGTATAGATGATGTGCAGGATCTCGTGATTGATGTAGATATCACCGATATACGGTCCGCCGCAGGAGGAGAAAACGAGATCCGCCTCCTCGTGGAGCTTCAGGAATTGCTTGACCCGTCCGATGCAGAGTGCACGGGTATCCAGTCCGATGGACTTGAACAGGCACCACAGGCAGAGCTGCGCAAAGAAAATGAGGTCACGCTGCATATCCTGTTCCCGGATGCCGTATTCCTCCGGAATGAAGGTATATTTCTGCGTCTGGCGGAGCATGGTGATCGGGGTATCCTCGCCATAGTGTTCCCGGATCTGGCGGATGAGTCCGATGGTTGCGGATTCGTCACCACGGTTGTCGCAGTGCTGGTTGGTCATGATAACGTTCATAAGTAATCTCCATAACGGGGCATATGCCCGGATTTCTATCAATACGTACGTTTTTATTATAGCACGATGGCGGGAAAATGTCAAATAGCCCCGTACCATGCGGTACGGGGCTATCGCTTCTGGTTGGGTTAGTTCTCTTCGCTGAACATATCCTTGCCAACGCTGCACAGCGGGCATTCAAAATCCTCCGGCAGATCCTCGAACTTGGTGCCCGGTGCAATACCCAGCTCCGGAGCGCCCTGCTCCTCGTCGTAAACCCAGCCGCAAGCGTCACATACATACTTCTTCATAATCATTTCCTCCAAAAAATTTATATTGCAGGGGACAACGCCTCCTGTTGAGCGATGTTACTTGATTTCTTCAAAATCTGCAGCGCCATGCTTGCACAGCGGGCAGATATAATCCTCAGGGAGGGTGTCTCCCTCATAGATATAGCCGCAGACCTTGCATACATAGCCCTTCTTGCCCTCTGTTTCAGGCTTGGGCTTGACATTGTTCTGATAGTAGGTGTAGGTCATGGTTTCCTTGTCGGAAATCACTCTTGCTTCTGTCACAGCGCAGATGAACATGCCGTGTGTTTCCAGATCCACATACTGCTCCACCTTCAGGGACATAAACGAATTGATATGGCGGGGCAGGAAGATCAGACCATTGTCGGAACGAAGCGGTTCGCAGTCTGCAAACTTATCCACGTTTCTGCCGCTCTGGAAACCGAATTTCTCAAAAACGGCGAACGGTGCGTCCGTTGTCAGGCAGTTGATGTTCATCTTGCCTGTCTGTTTGATGACATGGTGGGAATAATTTTCCTTGTTGATGGTCACTGCAATTCTGTTCGGGGTATTGGTTACCTGTGTAACGGTGTTGACGATCAGACCATTGTCCTTTTTGCCGTCATGGGATGTGACAACATACAGACCATAACCGATGTTGAACAGTGCGGTCAGGTCGTTCTTGTTCGCAGTTTCATCCTGCTGTGCCAGATATTCCCTGCAAAGCTCATCCGCCAGTGCATGCAGCTGTGCGCTGCTGTCCTCATTGAGGGCGGAGAGGATCTTGACTGTATTTTCAGCAAAAGTCAGATTTTTGCTCTTCTCGAACATCCCCTTCATGACCTTGGCAGCCATCGGTGCCCAGCTTCCGTTTTCGATGAATGCGACAGTGCGGTTCTGGAAATTGCGCTCGGTCAGATGGGAGATGAACTCACGCATGAACGGGAAGATCTCTGCATTGTAGGTGGTGGTCGCCAGCACCAGCTTGCTGTAACGGAATGCGTCCTCCACAGCTTCTGCCATATCGCAGCGTGCCAGATCGTTCACGACAACCTTCGGGCAGCCGTTGGCACGCAGCTTGTCAGCAAGCTGGAGTACTGCCTTTTTGGTGTTGCCGTACACCGAAGTATAGGCGATCACAATGCCTTCCTCCTCGGGCTGGTAGCTGGACCAGATATTGTACAGATTCAGGTAATATCCAAGGTTTTCCTTGAGAATGGGACCATGCAGGGGGCAGATCGTCTGAATGTCCAGACCCGCCGCTTTTTTCAGCAGCGCCTGCACCTGTGCGCCATACTTGCCGACGATACCGATGTAGTAGCGTCTTGCTTCGCATGCCCAGTCCTCCTCGACATCAAGTGCGCCGAATTTGCCGAAAGTC
>JAZPZJ010000091.1:0-7152 GCA_045544635.1 Oscillospiraceae bacterium | reverse complement strand
CTACATGCGCCGAAGGCGCAACTAAGAATAAAAAAATAATCCAGCCGTGCGCCGTAAGGCGCACTGGCTGGACGGGACTACATCGGCAGACCAGCCTGTCGAAAAACAGCGCCATTTGCGGCTTGCAAAAACAAAAACTTTATGCTATAATAGGGAATGGAATATTCGGTGACAGGGCGGTATAGGAATATACCGTCCAAAGTTGCTATGCATAAAAAGGAGAAAAACTATGGGAATTATGGATATCTTCGCACAGCTTTCGGCAAGCTCCGCACAGGCAGGCGGCAAGCCCGAATGGCTCATCGTGGGGCTTGGCAATCCCGGCATGACCTATGAGAACACACGCCACAACGCCGGCTTCATGACGCTTGACGCCCTCGCAAAGGCGCACAGCACCGACATCACCCGCATGAAGTTCAAGGCATACTGCGGCGATGTTGTGCTCGGTGGAAAGAAATGCCTCCTGCTCAAGCCCAATACCTTCATGAACAACAGCGGCGAAGCGGTCGAAGCGGCAATGCAGTTCTACAAGCTTGACATCGACCATGTGATCGTGGTGTATGATGACATCTCCCTCGACGTGGGCAAGCTGCGCATCCGCCGCAAGGGCAGCGATGGCGGTCACAACGGCATCAAGAGCATCATTGCGCTCACCGGTTCGCAGGATTTTGCCCGCATCAAGGTCGGCGTGGGCAAGAAGCCCCACAAGGACTACAATCTTGCCGACTGGGTACTGAGCAAATTCACCAAGGACGAACTGCCGCAGATGGAAGCGGCATGCAAAAATGCCTGCGAATGTCTGGAGCTGATGGTGCAGGGCAAGACCGACGCTGCTATGAACAAGCACAACGCATAATCCGATCGGAAGGATACTGCCATGAATTTTTTTGCTGATACATTTTCAGAGCTGCAGGACTTTGAACGCCTGTGCAGCGCATTCGATGAGGGCGAGGTTCCCGTCTGCGTGACGGGGCTTTCGGCTGTCCACAAGGCACAGCTTGCCGTGGCGCTTGCCGGACGCAATACCCCTGCCATCCTCCTGCTGACGGGCACCGAAGCGGACGCCATCCGCCTGTGTGCGGATATCAACGCCATGGCGGGGGGGACCATCGCCATGCATTATCCTGCCAAGGAACTGCTGTTCACGCAGGCAGAGAGCCGCTCCACGGAATACGAGCACGAACGGCTTCACGTTCTCTCCGCCGTGAGCAAGGGCGAGATCCGCATTGTTGCCTGCGGCGTGGAAGCCGCACTGCAGCCGACGCTGCCGCCCGAGGTGCTGCGTCTGTCCCACATCACCCTCGAAGCCGGGGGCAGTGTGAATCTGGAAACGCTTATGGAACAGCTCATCGCCGCAGGCTACAGCCGCTGCGAAAACGTCGAGGGCAAGGGACAATTCGCAGTCCGTGGATCCATCGTGGACATTTTCCCCGTGCAGCGGACTGCCCCTGTACGTATGGAGCTGTGGGGGGATGACATCGACATCCTTACGGAATTCGACCCCGAAACCCAGCGCAGAACCGAGGAAATCGAACAGGTGACCATCTCTCCGGCGGCAGAATTGCTGTACGATCCGGTGGAATTATCCGAGAAGATCCGCAGCTTTGCATCAAAGGTCCGGGGTAAGCGCACCCAGCAGGTGCGGGAGCATCTGGAACATGATATCGAGCGGCTTGAAAGCGGGCTGGGACTTGCCAACATCGACAAATATTATGCGCTGCTCTACCAGCAGACCTGCCTGACGGATTATGTGCACGGGCCGGTGCTGCTGTGCGAATACAGCGATATCCAGAAGCAGGCGCAGGGCTTGCAGGCACAGCTGCGTGAGGATCTCGAGATCCTCTACGAGGACGGCACCCTCTGCAAGGGGCTTGACGGGAATGTGATGGACTTTGCAGCGCTGCAGTCCATTCTGGACGGGCGTGACTGCGCCTATCTTTCGCAGTTTCTGCAGGGCGGCGAACGCATCCCGTTCCGCAGGATCATCAGCATCGAAGCAATGCAGAATGCGACATGGGGCGGTGAGATCCGCCTGCTGCTCGAGGATCTGCAGGAATACACCTCCCAGGGCTACCGCACCGTGCTTGCTGCCGGCAGCGAAAAGACCCTGCCCATCCTCTGCAAGGATCTGCAGGAAAGCGGCATCCGCTGCGCCATTGCGCAGGAGGACGATCTCTGTCCGCCCGGTGCGGTGCTGCTGACGGCAAGGCAGATCAGCGCAGGCTTTGCCTATCCCGATAACAAAACCGCCCTCATCGTGCAGACCAAAATGCACGCAGCCAAGCGTAAAAAACCAAAGCACAAGGCGGGCATGGAGATCCGCACGCTTGCAGATCTGCATCCGGGGGACCTCGTGGTGCATGCGATGCACGGCGTGGGCAGATTCCTCGGTATCAACAAGATCGAGATGGAGGGCATTGCCAAGGATTACATCACCATCCAGTACGCCGGTACGGAAAAGCTCTATGTGCCGGTCACGCAGCTTGACCTTGTGTCCAAATACATCGGTGCGCAGGATGACAATGCCGTCAAGCTCAACCGTCTCTCCTCACCGCAGTGGCAGAAAACCTGCAATAACGTCCGCAGGGCGGTGCGGGATATGGCGGAGGAGCTGATGGCGCTCTATGCAAAGCGGGAACAGAGCGAGGGCTATGCCTTCTTCCCGGATGACGAGCTGCAGCATGATTTCGAGGAACGTTTTCCCTATGCCGAGACGGATGACCAGATGCAGAGCATTGCTGAGATCAAAGCGGATATGGAACGCACCCGCCCGATGGACAGACTCCTTTGCGGCGACGTGGGCTTCGGAAAAACCGAGGTCGCCTTCCGTGCGGCGATGAAATGCGTCCTGAGCAACCGCCAGTGCGCCATCCTTGCACCCACAACGGTGCTTGCGCTGCAGCACTACCGCACGGCGCTGCGCAGATTCGACCGCATGCCCGTGCGCATTGAGATGCTCTCCCGTTTCCGCACAGCAAAGGAACAGAAGAAGATCCTGGAGGATCTGAAAAAAGGCAAGATCGACATCATCATCGGAACGCACCGCATCGTCCAGAAGGACGTGGAATTCCATGCGCTCGGGCTTGCCATCATCGACGAGGAACAGCGCTTCGGCGTGGCGCACAAGGAGAAATTCAAGGAGATCTTCGCCGGCATCGACGTGCTCACACTTTCTGCGACGCCGATCCCGAGAACGCTGAACATGGCGCTTTCGGGCATCCGTGATATGTCCGTGCTTGCCGATCCGCCGCAGGACCGCTACCCGGTGCAAACCTACGTCACCGAGTACCAGGAGGGCGTGGTGATGCAGGCGATCGCAAGGGAACTCAAACGAGGCGGTCAGGTGTACTACATCCACAACCGCATCGACACGATCCTGCACTGTGCCGCAAAGATCCAGCAGATGTTCCCCGACGCAAAGCTTGCCGTGGCACACGGAAGACTGACCGAGGACGAAATGTCCGAGATCTGGCGGCAGGTGGTGGACGGGGAGGTCGATATCCTCGTCTGCACGACCATCATTGAAACGGGCGTGGATGTGGCAAACGCCAACACCCTCATCATCGAAGATTCCGACCGTCTGGGACTGAGCCAGCTCTATCAGCTGCGTGGCAGAGTCGGACGCTCAAACCGCCGTGCCTACGCCTATTTCATGTTCAAGCGTGACAAGGTGCTCACCGAGATCGCCGCAAAACGTCTGGAAGCGATGCGGGAATTCACGCAGTTCGGCAGCGGCTTCCGCATTGCCATGCGTGATCTGGAGATCCGTGGCGCCGGCAGCATTCTCGGCGGCAGACAGCACGGACACATGGAGACGGTGGGCTATGATATGTACATGCAGATGCTGAGCGAAGCCATTGCCGAAGTCAAGGGCGAAAAGATCCAGCGTGCAGCCGCCTGCACGGTGGACATCCAGATCGAGGCATACATCCCCGAGGAATACATCGAAAGCACCGCCTCGAGAATCGACATGTACCGCAAGATCGCAACTGTGCGTGATGAGGAGGACGAATCCGAGCTGATCGACGAGATCATCGACCGCTACGGCGAACCGCCCAAGGCGATCATCGGTCTGATTCAGGTCTCCCTCCTGCGCAACACCGCTGCGCAGCTTGGCATCACAGAGATCACCCAGCGTGCGGGAAGTCTGCAGTTCTTTATCGAATCACCGGAACCGGAACAGATCGCTGCGCTTTCGGCAAAATACGGCAGGCGCATCCTGTTTTCCTGCGTGGATAAGGCATACATCGGCGTGCGACTTCTTCCGGAGCAGCAGCCGGCGCTGCTGATGCAGGAGGTTGTGACGTGTATGCGTGAAGCAAAAGCGCAGTAACGATTATACACCATGCTGTGAAATGAAGCAGGGCGAAGGGGCACAGCCCCTTCACCGCCTTGACTTTCCACACCGTTTCGGTTATAATAAGAACATCCCCACAAAAAGAAGAGGAGAAGATTTATGAGCAAGATCGCAATTATTACAGACACCAACAGCGGTATGCCGCAGGAAGAAGCTGACCGCCTCGGCGTGTCCCTCGTTCCCATGCCCTTCATGGTGGACGGCAAGGAATATTTCGAAGGCGTGGACTGCACCTATGCGCAGTTCTTTGACATGCTCGCAGCCGGCGGTGATGTCTCCACCTCCCAGCCATCCCCCGAATCCGTCACTGCACTCTGGGACAAGCTGCTGGAGACCCACGACGGGATCGTGCATATCCCGATGTCCTCCGCACTGAGCAGCTCCTGTGCCACTGCCAGGGCACTGGCAGCGGATTATGACGGGAAAGTCTGCGTGCCTGATAATAAACGTATTTCCATTTCCCAGCGCCAGTCCGTGCTGGATGCGCTGGCACTCGCAGAAAAGGGGCTTTCCGCAGCGGAGATCTGCGAAACGCTCGAAGCGAACGCATTCAACGCCAGCATCTATCTGGCAGTGAATACCCTTGCACTGCTGAAGAAAAGCGGCAGAGTGACGGCAGCCGGAGCTGCCATCGCCTCCATCCTCGGCATCAAGCCGGTGCTGCAGATCCAGGGCGAAAAGCTTGACGCCTTTGCAAAGGTGCGTGGTATGGCAAATGCCGAAAAAACCATGCTCGACGCCATCAAAAAGGATCTGGAGGAGCGCTTTGCCGGTAAGCCCGTGAAGATCCTGACTGCATATTCCGGTGAAGATTCCGTCGGCAGCGAATGGCTGAAAACCGTGCAGGAATCCTTCGGTGACGATACCATCGAAAGCTACAAGCTCCCTATCAGCATCTGCTGCCATGTCGGCGCAGGCGTAAAGGGCATCGGCGTTCTGGAATATGTCAAGTAAGCAGGGGTAAACGGCAATGCAGTACAAAGCGATTTTATTCGATATGGACGGCACCCTTGTGCCGATGGACAATGACGTTTTCACCAAGGGCTATTTCAAGGAGCTGGCAAAAAAGCTCGCACCGCTGGGGCTTGCACCGGACGCACTCATTGCCGCAGTCTGGGCGGGCACCAAGGCAATGGTCATAAATGACGGCTCACAGCGCAATGTGGAGGTCTTCTGGGACACCTTCGGACAGTTGACGGGCAAGGATGTAAGCGAATTCCGTGCACAGTCCGACGCTTTCTATGTACATGAATTCATGGCGGCCAAGGCATATACACAGGAAAATCCGCTTGCAAAGGAAGCCATCCGGCTGGCACACGAGGCTGCGGACATGGTTGTCTGCGCATCGAATCCGCTCTTTCCCCTGACGGGACAGTGCTCCCGTATGGGATGGGTGGGACTTTGCCCCGAGGATTTCGACCTCATCACAAGCTACGAAAGCGACAGCTTCTGCAAGCCGAATCCGCAGTATTTTCTGTCGATCTGTGAAAGACTCGGCGTCAGTCCCGAAGAATGCCTGCTCATCGGCAACGACGAGGAGGAGGACATGCACACTGCTGCATCCGTAGGGATGGACTGCTATCTCGTGACCGACTGCGTGATCCGCAGAGCGCACTGCCCGTGGAACGGCAAAGCAGGTACCTTTGCGGAAATGGTGGAATTTCTGAAATCGCTGAACACCGTATAAAAATTAAGAGCGCCGCTGTCACAACACAGCGGCGCTCTTTCTTATCATGCACTTATTTACCCAGCAGCCATTCATACATGCCCTCATACTGGCACGCAGAGCTGTTCCAGGAGAAATCCTTCGCCATACCACGGCGAACCATATCATCCCAGTTTTCACGGTAGTTGAAATACACGGATTTTGCATAATTCACAGTATTCAGGAAGTCCTCGGAATTAAACGGACCAAAGGTGAAGCCCGTACCCGTCAGCTCGAACTCGTTGTACGGCTCGACCGTATCCTTCAGACCGCCCGTCTCACGCACCAGCGGCACAGAACCATAACGCAGAGAAATCAGCTGCGTCAGTCCGCACGGCTCGAACAGGGACGGTACCAGCATCATATCCGCACCGGCATACAACTTGTGCGCCAGCGCATCATTGTAGCAGATATTTGCCGAAACTCTGTCCGGATAACGGCCTGCAAAATAACGGAATGCATTCTCATAATTCGGATCGCCCGTACCGATCAGCACGAACTGTGTATGCTCATCAGCAAAGCGGTCAAAGACATCGCACAAAAGATTCAGACCCTTCTGGTCGGTCAGTCTCGAAATCAGACCGATCACCATCTTATGCGGATCCTGCGGCAGTCCCAGCTCTTCCTGCAGTCTGCGCTTGTTCTCCGCCTTGCCCTCCAGCACATCCTCGATGCCGTACTTGCAGAAGATCTTTTCATCCGTCTGCGGATCGTACACATCATAATCAATGCCGTTCACAATACCGCGCAGGGATTCCCGTCTTGCAGAAAGCAGACCATCCAGGTGCTCGCCGTATTCGGGTGTCTTGATCTCCTCGGCATAAGTATCGCTCACCGTGGTGATGTAATCAGCATACACCAGACCACCCTTGAGCATGTTCGCATCCTTATGGAATTCCAGCTTGTCCGGTGTGAACATATAACCCGGCAGACCGGTGTTCCTGCGGAAGGTCTTGATATCCCACACGCCCTGGAAACGCAGGTTGTGGATGGTCATGATGGACTTCACACCCTGATAGAACGGATGCGTTGCAAAGGTGCTGTGCATCAGTACCGGGATCAGACCTGTCTGCCAGTCATGACAGTGGAT
>JAZPZJ010000090.1:0-4761 GCA_045544635.1 Oscillospiraceae bacterium | reverse complement strand
GTCTTGCAGACTGCCTTTGAGACCCTCTCGGCGGTTGAGAACCTTGAATTCTTTTGTGATGTTTTTGATTTCAATAATATTTGACATGGTGATTACCTCACTTTCGTGTGAGTGGAAGATGAAATTTTATTTTGTCTTATGACAGGACATAAAAACGGATAATTTAGTATATCATAATAATTGTCCTGTTTCAAGACAAAACAAGTTTTTGTATTCGTTCTGTAATGAAATGTCTGACGCAAATTCAGATGAATTCCGGAGTGTGAGGAAATGGCGAGAATTATTGATGGTGAAAAGATGAATCTGATTGGAAAGCAGGTAAAAAAAATTTCGTACAGAACAGAGGATGAGCCAGCAGCAGCTTTCAGCAAAGCTTGAAACCATTGCTGTCTACATCTGCCGTGGTTCGATTTCGAGAATCGAGGATCAGACACGAACAGTATCCGATATTGAGCTGTGGGGCTTGGCACAGATTCTTGATAAACCGATACAGAGCTTTTTTGAAGAATGATGATAAAGTTCCCCCGTTTGGAAGCGGGGGATTTACGTTTATATTATGAGTTACACTTTCTTCTGACAGGAATCCAGATCGCACTGTGATGATTCGCATCTGTTTTTTCGCCACTGATACAATAATACCACCCTCTATATATGCAATTGCTTTCCGGATTGCAGTTAACAATTCCATATATGAAAACTCCTTTCTTCCCTGATTACCATGACATTATAACACATAATCTTCATGATTTCCTGTCACACAGAATACAGATCTGTCAGGTTTGGTATGAATAAAAGGTAACCTCCTGCATTGCTTTTTTGAGGCAGCAGGAGACTTTTCGTGTATTGTTAATAAATCGTATTTGGATTACGGAATTTCTCCAGCCTGTAATGACCCTCTTCATCGGTTTCGGCAATGCCGTTCTTGAAATCGTATCCGAATCGACGATAAAATGCACAGGCGGTGATGGAGGCAGGAATTTCAATGCGTTTTGCACGGAGGAAGAATTCATCCTGTTCGAGAGTTTCAATAATGAGACGACCATAGCCCCTGCCCTGGTATTCCGGCAGAACAAAAATCGTGAACAGACAGCTTTCATCCGTTTTGTCCCAATAAGGACCAATCGCACCGCAGCCGATGATTTTCTCTCCCTCGCAGACCACATAGAAATGCGTCCAACCGGCACGCTGCTTCACATATTCAGGAGTAAACAAGGCGATTCCTTGTGTGATGTAAGCTTCCGGATAGTCCTTGCTGTTGCTGATGCACATTGTTTTTCTGATCAGTTCCGCCACCTTATGTGCATCCTTTTCTTCAAATCTCCTGATCATTCTTTCACCATCCCCTCAAGCAATGCAGTCGCTTTCTTGTACGCATTATGTTGCTTTACCATCTCCTGCTGTTCATCCGTCATATAAGAAAGTGCAGCATCAAGCGTAGCCGGTGCGTTTGTCCAGTCATTCGCGGCACAGGACGGAATGCTTGCGAAATTTTGTACAATGATCAGCAGCTCCGCCGCCGCTTTTTCATAATCTCCGCTGTCTGCGTAGCACTTCGGAAAAAAACTGCGGATATGATTTTCACAGAGCAGTATATCGGAATGCAGCGCATCAAACGCCTTGTAGCTCTGCAGTACACCCAGAAGCTTCTGTCCGAATGCAATGGCTTCCTTGCTTTCTGCGTGCCATGCATAATCCTCATAACCATAGAAGAATTCTTTTGCCGTGGTGTACAGCAGCTTTCGGATATTTTCAGAAATAGTCTCCTTTGCACAATCAAACCCATATTGAAACTTGATGAGTTTTGTCATGATGCCCTCACGCAGATTGTTGCTTTCCAGACTCGGCAGACGGTCGACCATCTTCTTTGCCTTGTCAAACTGCTTGATATGGATATAGATCCACGCCATGGCAAAATCGGATTTTTCAATGATCGACCTGTCATCGCAGAATCTTGCAATGCATGCATTCTTGCGTTCACAGTCCTCAAAAATCTCGTCGCGTTCTTCCGGACGGTCGGACATAAAATCCTCAAAATCCACGTATCTGCTGATTTCTGCGGCATGGTTGATGCATCTGCACATGATGGCATAATTGGTCGGCTCTTTTTCCGATTCCAAACGGAAATAGCTGTAATTGGCAAGATGCTTTTTCGCAGGTGGCAAAGAGGATGCCATAAGGAGCTTTTCGTGCCCCATCGCCGCCTCTGTATGCGACTTGCCGTACACTGCAGAGGTTACCCCCAGCAGCGAATCCGTTGTAATACCGAAAATCTGAGCCAGCGGAACGATCTGTGATAGGTCTGGCAGTCCGCCGCCGTTTTCCCATTTGGACACAGCCTGCGGAGTCACAGAAAGTCTTGCTGCCAGCTCCTCCTGTGTAAAGCCGCATTTCCGACGCATGATCCTGATATTGTTTCCAATCGACATATTCATTGCAATCCCTCCTTGTTATTTCGGTACCGTAATTTTATTATACGGCAGACAAGAGGGAATGTCAATCAACTTGTTTTCCAGCAGAGGTAAACGGAGCGTTGATAGGTACAAGTGCGGTGCACGAATTAACCCCACTGACGTGACACTACCATTAGGTTCTGGCGGAGAGATCCATGCAGGTTCGATTCCTGTTACTCGCACCAGTGTGTGCCCGTACAGGGCAGGCGAATATGAAAGCCCCCGAAAGATCGGGGGCTTTTTTGCTGTACGCACAATATGGTTCGTTTCCATCAGGGCGGCTTTTTTTATGCCCGGACACCATATCCGCCCTCACTCCACCAGCACAAAATGCTGCTTGCGGTTTTCAATGATCCCCTCTTTGCGCAGCTTGCTGATCTCGGCGGACAGACCGCTTCTGTCCACTTCAAGGTAATCGGCAAGCTCCTGCCGGTCGAATGGGATCTCAAAACTGCGTGATCCTGCCTTTTTTGCCTGTACGAACAGGTAGGTCAGAAGCTTGTCCCGTGTGGAACGTTTGGACGTGATCTCCTGCTTCTGATGGAACTGGATATTCTTGAGCGCAAGCCCCCGCATCAGATTGAAAATAATCTGCTGGTGAAAGCCGCATGCCTTGGAACAGGCGTGCATCACCCGATTGCAGTCAAGCAGCATTACCTCGCATGGCTCATTGGCAATGATGGTAACAGGGATCTCCTGCACCTCCGCACAGGCAAAGGATTCACCGAATACTTCCCCCGCCTCAACCTCGTTCACAATGCTCCGGTTGCCGTCATAGTCGATCCGGCTGATCTGCGCAGACCCCGAGAGCAGGATCCCGATATACTTCGCAGGATTCCCCTCCGCAATGATGGTATATTTCTTGCCGAAATGCTCCACCTTTGCGCCAAGGCACCCCAGCAGTGCAATGAGATTTTCATCCTCGATCTGGTCGAACAGCGCACATCGGCGCAGTACCTCAAAATATTTTTTCATCTTTTTCTCCTTTTGTTGAAATTTCAACATACTTTTCTTTTCTATTATACTATAATAAAATCAGAAAAGCAAGGAGGTTTCCGAATATGCTCAGAAAAATCATTAAAATTGACGAAGAAAAGTGCAACGGCTGCGGCGCATGTGCTGCTGCCTGCCACGAAGGCGCCATTGCAATGATTGACGGAAAAGCAAAGCTCACCCGTGAAGACTACTGCGATGGGCTCGGCGATTGCCTTCCTGCCTGCCCCACCGGCGCCATCACCTTTGAGGAACGGGAAGCACCGGCATACAATGAAGAAGCAGTCCGTCAGGCAAAGCTGCAGAAAGACGGCGCACCGCTTTCCTGCGGCTGTCCCGGAACACAGAGCAAAATGATCAAACGGCAGGCGCCGGCACCGATCAGATCTGCCGCAGCCGTTCAAAGCCAGCTGATGCAGTGGCCCTGCCAGATCAAGCTGGTACCGCTCAATGCACCGTATTTTGAAGACGCAAACCTGCTGATCGCTGCGGACTGCACGGCATTTGCTTACGGCAGCTTCCACCAGGATTTCATCCGTGGTCACATCACACTCATCGGCTGTCCGAAACTTGACGAGGGTGACTACGCCGAAAAACTCACGCAGATCATTGCAAACAATTCCATCAGAAGTGTCACAATCGTCCGTATGGAAGTCCCCTGCTGCGGCGGCATCGAAAACGCTGTCAAGCGTGCTCTGCAGGCAAGCGGAAAATTCATCCCCTGGCAGGTCGTGACAATTTCCACGGACGGAAGGATCATCGGTTAAAATCAGCATTTATGCACATACTATCATTATGACGGAGGTACAAATTTATGACGATCACAAACGACATCCGCTACATTGGTGTCAACGACCATCAGGTCGATCTGTTCGAGGGACAGTACATCGTCCCCAATGGCATGGCGTACAATTCCTATGCGATCCTCGATGAGAAGATTGCAATCATGGATACCGTGGACGCAGCCTTCACCCACGAATGGCTGGACAATATCCAGAATGCACTCGGCAGCAGAACGCCCGACTATCTGATCGTGCAGCACATGGAACCCGACCATTCTGCGAATATTGTGAACTTTATCAAGGCATACCCCGAGGCAAAGATCGTTTCCTCTGCCAAGGCATTTGCCATGATGCAGAATTTCTTCGGCACGGATTTTGCGGACAGACAGATCGTTGTCGGCGAAGGCGACACGCTCTCCCTCGGCAGACACACCCTGACCTTCGTGACTGCACCGATGGTGCACTGGCCGGAAGTCATCGTCACCTATGACAGCCTGGACAAGGTGCTGTTCTCCGCAGACGGCTTCGGCAAATTC
>JAZPZJ010000089.1:0-30880 GCA_045544635.1 Oscillospiraceae bacterium | reverse complement strand
CCGCTTGTTCCCTCTTGGGTGAGGAGCAGGAAATTGGCGGCGGCGAATACGAGGATGATCACCGCAGTGACCGCCGCTGCAATTCTGTTAAACGCCTTCATACTTGTAACCCACTCCCCACACAGTCAGGATCCTCTGCGGATGCTTGGGATCATCCTCGATCTTCTGGCGGAGCCACTTGATATGCACTGTCAGCGTCTGCTGCTCCGAAAAGCTGTCGCTCCCCCAGATCTGGCTGAACAGGTACTCTTTCCGCAGAGCCTTACCCTTGTTTTCGATCAGGAGCGTGAGCAGGTCGAATTCCTTTGCGGTCAGCTCCAGCGGCACATCGTTTTTGTATGCTGTCCGGCTGACCCTGTTGAGCTTCAGGCAGCCGTCCGTGATTTCATCGACCGCATACCGCCGCTTGAAAATTCCGCTGATCTTTGCGAGCATAATGTCAATGTCGTAGGGCTTTTCGATGTAGTCATCTGCACCGAGCAAAAGTCCGCTGAGCTTATCCTCTTTTCCCGTCTTTGCACTTACGATCAGGATGGGGGTGTTGCTGTCCTCCCGTATTTTCCGGCAGACTGCAAAACCGTCCATGCCGGGGAGCATAATATCCAGCACAATGAGCCTTGCACCGTACTTCTCGTACAGCTGCAAGGCTTTTTCTCCCGTATCAGCGACCGAAACCGTGTAATTCTCCGCACGGAGAAAGTCACACAGCAGGTCCGCAAGTTCCTTGTGATCTTCCACGATCAGAATATCCGTCATATGATTACCTCCCAAAAGCCAAAGCCCTCTATCCGCAAGGGCTTTGGCTATCCATCCGCACTTACCAGCCCATTTCGAGGAGCCAGTTGTTCAGTGCACGTTCACGCTCACGCAGCTGTGAGGTACTTCCGTACTGACCCAGATTGTACTCACCCTTGATGTTGCCGTCACCGATGAAAAGCACCCTTGTGCATCTTGCCGCTACCTTGACATCATGGGTCACGAGCATCATGGTCGTACCGTCCGCATTGAGCTTTCCAAGCTCCTCCATCACCTCATCGGAGGAGGTGCGGTTGAGTGCGCCGGTCGGCTCGTCGGCGTAAATCATCTTCGGGCGGTTGATCATGCTCCGGCAGATGCAGGCACGCTGCAGCTGACCGCCGGAAACTTCGTTGATGTCATTGTCGGCAATGTCAATGATCCCGAGACGGCGCATCAGGTCATGCGCACGCTCCACGATCTCCTTGCGGCTCTCGGTGCACTTCTTAGATTGTACCGCAGGAAGGATGATGTTGTCAAGTACTGTGAGATTTTTCAGCATATACATTTGCTGAAAAATGAAGCCCATCTCATCCAGACGCAGATCCGCCAGTTCCTTCTCCCCCATCTTGGCAAGGTTTCTGCCGCAGAAGGTGACATCCCCTGCCGTGACGGTATCCATGCCGGAAACAGTATAGAGCAGGGTTGATTTGCCGGAGCCGGACGGTCCCATAACGGCAACCATCTCCCCCTCAGCAATGCTGAAATTCACGTTCTTCAGCACGTTGTTCTGACACTTGTTGACAATGTAGGTCTTGCAGAGGTCTTTTACTTCTAACATATTCATAACGATTCTCCTTTTTATTCGATGCCGGACGCCTGTGCGGCAGTGATAGTCTTAGTGTACAAAGATGTGAGCAGTGCGCTGATGATCGTCACCGAAAGAATGATCGCAGGATAGATCACAAATACTTCAAGGGGCTTTACCGCAAACGGTACGCCGAATGTGGCACCCAGCATTTTGAAGATGGGATTCAGGCAGAGTTTGGTGAGTGTCGGGGCTGCTGCCGCACCGATGATGACGGATACCGTGCCGATGATGACAAACCGCAGGGAATGCCAGCACATGATGGTTCCCGTCCGGAAACCCATTGCCTTCAGCATGGCGATTTCGCCCCGTTCCTTGGCAATGAAGGACCGTTCCATAAGTAGGGTCACCATCGCAATGATGATCATACTCAGCACCAGCATCATGGTTCGCATGGCGGAGATTGTGCCAGCAACGCCGGTCGCTTCTTCCACGACCTCTCCGGCAGTTTTCGGCATATCCATATCAAACAGCTTTTCAATGCGTTCTGCACGCTCTGCAATTTCCGCTTCATCCGGCTGATCCTCAAAATTCAGCTGGAACTGCATAAACCCGATCGCATTACCATAGTCGAGCTTGAGATCCTCATGCAGACGTACACCCTCACCAAGGTTGTTCATACTCTGGTAGATGGCAGTCACGAGGAGTTCGTGTTCCTGCGTTCCGTCGTGGAAGGTAATGGTATCGCCGATACCTGCATCCAGCTTTTCGGATACGGTGGGCGTAATGGCAGCTTCGGACGGATTCTGCGGCGGCGTGCCCTCATGGTAGGAATAGTAATCCGTCGTTGTATTCACACCCTGCAGCGTCATGGAGGTGAATGTTTTGTCACCATGGGCATAGTTGAATTTGTATGCCATATCGATGGTACACTCTGCAGGCATGCCCTCTTCGGCAAGTGTTTCTTCGATCTCGTCAATCTTTTCCTGCATCAGGACGTCTCCGCCGGGCGTGAGTGCATAGACCATATCAGTTGCAGACAGATACAGGTCGCTCTTGTACATACCAAAGGAATGGATGAGCTGATCGGAACGCAGGGTGCTGGCACCGATGCAGAGAATCAGTACAAGGACGGTGCAGAGGGTGTAGCTCAGAATGATGGTCGCATAGCGTTTCGGGCTGCTCAGAATGTCATTGAATGCCATGAAGAACGCAGGTCTGCCGGGAGTTCTTTCAAGCCGCAGAATGCCTTTTTTACTGAAACGCTCGCCCGTCTGTCCATTTCGGATGGCATCGAGGGGGGAGAGTTTTTTGACGGAAGCGGTGCAGGTGTAGCAGAAGAACAGGATCAGCAGCACGACAAAGACGCAGCAGAGGAGATTGACAAATACAATGCTGTCATGTTCCAGTACGATGGAATCGGATACGCTGCCGATCAGGAGATTGGCAAAGGGAATGCTGCCGAAGAAGCCGATCGCCGCACCGATCACTGCCATGAAGAAGTATTTCACGAGATACAGACTGCGGATGGCAGTATTGCGGATGCCGATGGCTTTCATCACGCCGATCTCACGGAATTCTTCGGAAAGGGTGAAGGTGATGGTGAAGCGGAGCACGACAAAGGCAATAAGAATCAGGCAAATGCTCACCGTGAGCAGGATACCGGCAATGACCATATCCAGCACATACGCCATTTTCACCATAGCCCTGTCTCCGTTGAATGCAATACCCTTTGCATCGGCAAGTGCATTTGTCACAGCGTCAACATCCGTGGTGTTCACATACCAGAGCTTGCCGAAGAAGCTGTCCGGAATGTCGCTGAATTCTGCAAAATCCTTCTCATTCACCAGCAAGCGGACATTGCCCATCAGATCCGAACCGAGTACGGCATCCTTGCAGGCACCGGCAATGGTCACGGAGAGGGAGACACCCTCCATCCGGATCTCCAGCACATCGCCGACCTCCAGACCTGCCTCCTGCATGGGCTTGATTGCAACGAATACCGTGCCTTTCTCCACTTCTGTGATGGGCTGGTTGTCCGCATCGAAATAGCAGAGACCTGCTTCGGAGAAATCTGTAAACACGGCGGTGTTCCCAAAATCGATTGGTACATCGTCCCTGAAGAAGATTTCACCATCCATGTAGATGACGGATTCTGTTTTGCGGTCGGTGATCTCCGGCACATCCGCAAAAGCCTGTTCAATGGATGCATCCGCCGCACTGCCGCGTGTGGAAAGGATATAATCCGGTACGCCGGCGGCTTCAAAATAATCCTCCAGTGCTGTGGAGATGGTGAGGATGTTGTTCACGCTGGAGGAGACGAACATGGTTGCCAGAATGATGAAAATCAGCAGGATGACGTTCATCGCCTTTTTGCGTTTGAGATCCTTTTTCAGAATGTTGAGATACATGTCATATGCTCCTTTCTCGTTGTGATTCCATTGTAGCATAGAAATTATTAAAAAATCCTTAAATCTAGTTTCAGCCGATAAATCCCTGGTTTGCACAATTCCAACACGTTCCTGCAAGCACTAATCTGGCTGTACCCGCAAAGAAATCAGTACTTGCAAAGCCCGGCAAAAACGATAAAATTGAATACGCCGTATCACAAAAAATACCCCTCACCACCGATTCACCGATGATGAGGGGCTTCTTTTATCTGCCTGATGATTCAAAAAATTCATTCTCCCTGCGGACATCTCTGAACACACCCAATTTCTGATTCAAAGCATCCTGAACCGAAGGAGGAAGAATACGGGCTCCCGCAGGGCATTTCGCAACACATGCCATGCACATCATGCATTTTTCGTTGTCTGTCACGATGTCTGCATCTGTAATTGTAATGGCTTCAGTCGGACATACCGAAATGCAGAATCCACACTTTCCGCACGAATCAAGCGTTACGGGTGAGGCTGAGGATTTCTTGCTTTCCTTATAGGGATGATTTCCGGGAACGGTCACTGTGCCGGTGCTGCCGGCTTCGATTGCGCTCAGAACACGCTTTGCAAACTGGCCGATTTCTGCAGTGTCCGCTGCATCCGGTCTGCCTGCACCGACCTCGGGAACGATCGAATGCTGTGCGATCAAAGCGGCAGAGGCGATTATCTCAAATCCGCATTCCGTCATGACATCGTTCAGTTCCAGCAGTGCATCCTCATAGGCTCTGACACCGTAAACAACCGCAGTCACGGCTTTCTTTCCCATGCCTTCGAGCTGTCCGAGCCGATCGGATACCAGTGCAGGGATCCGTCCGCCGAACACAGGCACAGCCACAACGACCACATCCGATGCAGGGGCAGTCACCGCTTTCTCCGCCAGATCGATCGAATTGACGGATTCCGCAAGTGCGGAAGCGATCGCCTCCCCTGCCCTTTTCGTTCCGCCGGTGGGACTGAAATAGTAAAAATCAACGTTCTGCAGCATCGCTCTGCTCCTTTCTCAGAGAGTCACTCAATGACAATCGTGACTGTCGCAGCCATGGCTGCCGCAGGTGTGACCTTCACCATGCTCATGTCCATGATGGCTGCACTTCACATCGGGATTGAAGCCGAGTGTGCCGTTCAGAAATTCATGTACAGCGGCATCCGCACTGCCGCTGACACCGCCGAACAGCTTGATGCCTGCCTGTGCCAGTGCATTCTGTGCACCGCCGCCGATACCGCCGCAGATCAGCACCTCCACGCCGTTTGCGGCAAGGAAGCCGGCGAGTTCGCCATGACCGCTTCCGTTTGTAGAAACGACCTGCTCACCTGCGATCTTCCCATCCGCAATATCATACAGCTTGAATTCCGCTGTGTGTCCAAAATGCTGGAAGATCTGTCCGTTTTCGTAAGTCACTGCAATTCTCATAGTATCATTTCCTTTCCTGGATTGATTTGTTTCCTGTAAGATTATACCATATTTTACATCAAATGTCAATTTCTCACGGAAGCAATCCTGCATATCCGGCAACAATGCCCAGTGCGGCAGACAACGCAATGATCAGTACCGGATGTGACTTGCGAAAAGCGAGAATCGCAGCACCAACAAACAGAATCAGTGACAGGTAGAACGACAGACTGCTGAATACTGCTGCATTAAAACCCGATGGAAAGAAAACGGTCATGCCGACGGACACCACAGCAGACCCGATCATGCCGATCACAGCAGGTTTCAGACCGGTCATACAGCCGCTGACTGCCTTGCTGCTGCGGAATCGGTCAAAGCATTTTGCAACGATCAGGATCACGATGAAGGACGGCAAGACTACACCGAGCGTGGCGCAGATGCCGCCGAGAATTCCTCCGGTCTGATACCCGACATAGGTGGAAATATTCACGGCAAAGGGACCGGGTGTACTTTCGCTGACAGCGATGAAGTCAACGATCTGTGCATCTGTCATCCATCCCTTGGCAAGCACCTGTTCCTGAATCAGCGGCAGCATGGCATATCCGCCGCCGAAGGTGAACAGTCCAATTAAGAAGAAGGTGAGGAAAAGCTCAAGATAGATCATTTCTGTTCCTCCTTTGCCTTTTTGCTGATGATAAAGGAATGGATCAGTCCTGCGGCGGCACAGCCGATGATGATAAAAATGGCGTTGATGCCGGAAAATGCCGCAAGGATAAATGCCGCCGCTGCCACGCACAGGGAAAATGCATTTTTCGGGCATTGCTGATACATCGACCATAATGCTTTGACGATCAGTGCAAGCACCCCCGCACGGATACCGAAAAATGCGTACTGCACTGCTCTGAGTTCTGCAAATTCATGCAAAATTGCCGCAATGATCGTGATGATCAGAAAGGACGGCAGCACGATGCCAAAGGTTGCCGCAGCCGCACCGATTAATCCGCACGTCCTGTATCCTACAAAGGTTGCGGCGTTGATGGCGATCGGACCAGGCGTCGATTCGGCTATTGCGATAATATCGAGAATATCCTCATCGGTGAGCCACTTTTTCGTTTCGCAGACCTCTTTCTGGATCAGTGGGATCATGGCGTAGCCGCCGCCAAAGGTAAACGCCCCGATTTTCAGGAATGTCAGAAACAATGGGAGTAGGTTCCGGTTGTTTTTCATAGTGCTTTCTCCTTAATTTTAATGATTCACACTTCTGTTTTCATTGTACCACAAAATCAGTTCTTATTCAAGAGGACTCATGTGAATCATCATTCTGCAGCAGCCGAAAAATATCTGGATGGCGGAGATTGAAAGATCGTGAGGCATAAACGGAATATGATTTAAACCACTGACACCCCGTCGTGAAAGGCGCTCCTTTTGTTGCAGCTTCGGTGCATATCCGCCATGATAGCGGCAAGAATGCCCTACGATGAAAATTATGTGAAATCGCTGCTTCCCATTGCGATACAGATTGCATTTTCAAGTAAAATATGCTATAATATCTACATAGAAATATTGGCAGAATGGAATGATACCTATGGAACTTCTGATCACAGTCATCGTGTGCCTGCTCTCAGGATGCGGTGCAGGACTTGGTACGGGATTTGCCGGCATGAGTGCGGCAGTGGTTATTACACCGATGCTTACGACCTTTCTGGGAATGCCTGCCTACAGTGCGATCGGCATCGCACTTGCAAGCGACGTTCTGGCAAGCGGCGTGAGTGCCTACACCTACCACCGGAATCAAAATATTGACATCCGCAATGGTCTGGTCATGATGGCGGCGGTGCTGCTCTTCACATTTGTGGGCAGCTTTATCGCAAGCTATGTCCCGAATGATGCAATGGGCGGAACGTCCGTCTTTATGACAACACTGATGGGCATTAAATTCATTGTCCAGCCCGTAACCACCACAAAAGAAGCAATGAATGCGGTGTCGCCGAAAAAACGTCTGATCCAGTCCATCATTTTCGGTACGCTCATCGGCTTTATCTGCGGCTTTGTCGGTGCAGGCGGCGGTATGATGATGCTGATGATCCTGACGATGGTGCTCGGCTATGAGCTGAAAACGGCTGTCGGCACGAGCGTATTCATTATGACCTTTACGGCATTGACCGGTGCTGTCAGCCATTTCATCATTGATGAGAAAATGCCCGACCTGCTTGTTCTCGGACTGTGCGTGCTGTTCACGCTGATATTTGCCCGTATCGGTGCCGTGATCGCAAACAAGGTAAACGCAAAGACGCTGAACCGTGCAACCGGCGTGATTCTTGTCCTGCTTGGTGTACTGGTGATCGGCATCGGTGCATTGATCTGAATGATGGATACGGTTAAAGTACAGAGATTCTGCGTTGAAACGACAAACAGATTTCTTAACATCCACCCGCATATTGGTATAGTTGGATACTGGGAAAGGAGCCTCGCTGTATGGCGAAATACAAATTCAAATACTGGTATGAATGGGGTGCAGGCGGCGACTGTCTATGGGCTTCCAATGTTGCCGCAAGGGATAAATATGGCTACAACCCATGCATTCGTGATCTCCCGTTATCGGAAGCATTGGCAGATTTTCTGAACGATACGGGCATGATGCATGATGATGCCCTTAACTGGGAATATCCACCCGATCCGCCGGATCCAGCCATCTGGACAGCGGAAAAGGAAGTGGAATTTGATCACCGAGCGCAGGAAGGCTATGACCGTATCTGTGCGGAACTTGGCGAGGACTATGAAATTGAATATGCTGTATATTGATATTACCCCGCACCACTGAAAATCAGTGATGCGGGATTTCTTTCGCTGCTCTTCCCCCTGCAATTCCCGCACACTTGCCCTAAAACGTCCGGCATTGCGCCGGGCTGCGATGCCCAGAACTTCTCCAATCTGCGCAAATTTTGCACATCCTTTTTCATGCAGCGACCGGGAAAGTGACCGGCAGGCGACCGGCAAACGACCAGGCAGCGACCAGTAAGCGTCCACAATGAAAGAAAGAATAAGAAAGAACAAGAAAGAAAAAGAAGTGAGCGTGCACATCACATTTGATGAATGCATCGGAACACGATCGGATGCTGCTCCGGAAATCCGAAGTGCAGCACGCTCACCACGCCCGCTTTCAGAAGATCTGAAAAAAATCCTGTTTTCCTCTTGCAAAAATCCGTTATCTGTATTATAATAGAAGATGGTGTAATTTAACAGATGCCGTCCGGAAGCGGACGGCAGAAAGAGGTTCAAGCTATGTTCTATGATAATATACTGGAAGCCATGGGCAATACCCCCATGGTACGACTGCGCAATATGGTGCCCGAAGATGCAGCACAGGTGCTCGTCAAATTCGAGGGACTCAATGTCGGCGGCTCGATCAAGACACGCACCGCCTACAATATGATCTGCGAAGCAGAAAAGCAGGGACTGATAAACGAAAACACGATCATCGTGGAGCCGACCAGCGGCAACCAGGGAATCGGACTTGCGCTCATCGGCGCTGTGAAGGGCTACCGTACCATCATCATCATGCCCGACTCTGTCAGTGAGGAGCGCCGCAAGCTGGTATGCCATTATGGTGCCAAGGTCATCTTAGTACATGATGACGGCGACATCGGCAAGTGCATCGAGGAATGTCTGCAAACCGCACTGCGCATGCGGGAGCAGAATCCGGATATCTTCATTCCCCAGCAGTTTGAGAATCCTGCAAACCCGCAGGTGCACCGCATGCACACCGGACGTGAGATCCTTGAACAGGTGGACGGACCCATCCACGGCTTCTGCGCCGGCATCGGTACGGGCGGTACGATCACGGGCATCGGCGAGGTGCTGCGTGAGGCAAATCCCGATATCGAGATCTGGGCAGTGGAGCCGGAAAATGCAGCGATCCTGTCCGGCGGCAACATCGGCACACACCTGCAGATGGGTATCGGTGACGGACTGATCCCGGCAAATCTCAACACAGAGATCTACAGCGATATCTACATCGTCACAGACAAGGAAGCTATCCACACCTCCCGTGCACTGGCACGCAAGGAAGGACTGATGTGCGGCATTTCCGCCGGCACCAACGTGGCTGCCGCCATTGCACTGGCAAAGAAACTGGGTAAGGGCAAAACCGTTGTCACTGTGCTTCCCGATACCGCAGAGCGCTATTTCAGCACTCCCCTCTTCCGGGACGAGGTGCTGCAGTTTACAGAGATCGCAAAGTAATCAGATACAGAAAATACCATCCCGAAAATCGGGATGGTATTTTTCATGCATCGTGCTTCCGCGCTTTGTTGCGCATCGCTGCACTGACAAGCGCATAGATGCCCGTATAGAGGACAAATGGGAGCAGTGTGGCGATGAACAGAAATCTTGCTGCGGCATCCTCCCGCAGCGCTTCCAGTCCATAATACGTCTCTCCCACCCAGAACAGACCTGTTTCTGTGTAGCCGAAGAAAAAATCCTCGATCAGAAACAGCACCGTGAGCAGGTGCAGCGCAAAAAATCCGTACAGAAACGTGCGTGCGATACTCCGTCCCAGACTGACCTGTTCCTTTCTGCGCAGGAAGATGAGATAGGTCAGTGCAAACAGGATCAGCACCGCCAGCACACACCAGATCCCGCCCTCATCAATCTGATTGATCCATTCAAAAAACACCATGAGCGGATACACCAGAAATGACAGCGCATAGAGAATACTGAATTTATAGCGCAGCAGCGTTTTCATAGGATCTCCTCCTTACATCAGCGGCGCAAACAGCCGCAGGAGCGCCTGCCCGATACGCATTGCCCTCGGGCGGTCGCAGTACTGCTGGGTCACCTCACGGCTTTGCCCGAAGGTCTGTTCAAAATCCGCAGCGATCTCTGTGATCGCCGGACACCGATACAGCAGTACACCGTTTTCGAAATGATGGTAAAGACTGCGATAGTCCATATTGATCGTGCCCACCGTCGCTGCTGTGGTATCACAAAGCATCTGTTTTGCATGCAGAAAGCCCGGTGTGTACTCATAGATCCGTACCCCCTGCTTTGCCAGCTGCGCATAGTAGGAACGTGTCACCTGATAGATCACCTTCTTGTCCGGAATTCCGGGGGTGATGATCCGCACATCCACGCCACGTTTTGCCGCAAGCGTCAGCGCACGGGTCATTTCATCACTGATGATCAGATAGGGTGTCATCACCCAGAGCCGGTGCTTGGCATACTGGATGAGATTGAGGTAGACATTCTCGCCCACAAATTCCTCATCCAGCGGCGTGTCCGCATAGGGCTGCACATAGCCCTCCCCTGCGGCCGGTGTCTCAGGGAGATAGGCGGTAATGTCCGTGTCGGTGCGTTTCGTGCTGTTCCACATTTCAAGGAACATGACCGTCAGGCTGCGTACTGCCGCACCCGTGAGCTTTACGCCCGTATCCTTCCACTCGCCGTAGGGATGCGTGAAATTGAAATATTCATCCGCAAGATTATAGCCGCCTGTGAAGCCCACCTTCCCGTCGATGACGGTGATTTTGCGATGGTCACGGTTGTTCATGAAAATGTTCAAAACGGGCATCACGGGATTGAATGCACGGCACTCGATCCCCAGCGCCTTCATGCGTTTGATAAAGTCCAGATTGATAAAGCCGATGCTGCCCACATCGTCATAGAAAATGCGCACCTCCACGCCCTGTGCCGCTTTTCGTGCGAGCACCTCCCGGATCATCGAAAAGGATTTCGCCTCCTCAATGGCATGGTACTCCATGAAAATGAAGTGCTCCGCCTGTTCCATGGCGGCAAGCTGTGCCGTCAGTGCGTCGAGTGTATCGCCGTAGTATTCCACCATGGTCTGCCCGTAGACGGGATACCCGGCATAGTCCCGAAGATACCGCATCTGGTTGGCAGCGGCGGCATCCAGCCGCTCCACTTCTCGCAATGCGTCATCCGGCCGCATCCGCTGCGGTGCGTAGGCAGTCTGTACCTCCTCGAACCGGCGGCGCATGGGAGCCGTCGCTCCGGATCGTCCGAACATCAGCCAGAGCAGCACGCCCAGCGGCGGAAAGATCAGCAGCAGGAGCATCCAGGGCATCTTGAAGGCGGCATTGGCACCGGATACATAGATCCACAGCACCAGCACCGCCGCCAGCAGACTGCTCCCGAGGGAGATCCACGCCGAATAGCTGCTGAGGCGAATGGCAAGGAAACAAAGCCAGCCGATCTGGATGAGAATGCTCACAGCAACGAGCACCATGCGGCTGACGCTGTTTTTGACGTTCGATTTTTCTTCCGCTCTCATGTTTCCACTCCTTTTGAACCTGCCCATATCCTGTTGCATTTATTATACCACAGAATCCCCCGTTTGTCCAGCCGTGGATTTTGGGGCAAAATACGATATGCTGCAAAAGAAGCGGTTCCGTGACACGGAACGCAGGATCAAAGCTCCCTGCCCGTCAGGTAGTCGAGACTTGCTTCAAATATATCTGCGATCCGCACAAGCACCTCTGCCGGCATGGCATGTACGCCACGTTCATAATTTGCGTAGGTCCTGCGGCTGATGCCAAGCTGCTGTGCAAGTTGTGCCTGTGTGATGCGATGCTTCTTGCGCAGCGCACGGATCCGATCGTGCATGATCTTTCTGGTCTGTGAATATTCCTGTGTCATGTTGTACCTCCTCTGTTTCTGCCCTTTCTGAGCACTCTACTTATATAGACAATTTACAGCGGCAAAAATTGACACTTTTTTTCGCAAAAGCTCAAAAATTGTAGCATTGCACAAAACCATGCGGCGATTCTTATGCATTTCGCTGCCGCCTGCAACTTGCCGGAGATACAAAAAGGACGGCATCGCCGTCCTTTTTGCATTTCAATTTATACGGGAAGGGAATCAATGAGCTTTACAACGAATTTCATAATGTTCAGGGAGTCGTTTGCATTTGCAGCACCATCGCCGTCTACATCGGCATTGCGTTTGCCCTGATCGGTCAGTTCACCGCCGCCCAGCAGGTTCTTGTTCAGAACGATGATATCCAGAACGTCTACCTCGCCGTCACAGTTTGCATCGCCGTACTTTGTCTCGGTCGGCTCAACGGGTGTTGTGGTTGTGGTGGTTGTCTGGGACGGAGTCGGGTCGGATGTGGAGGTTGTGGTGGTTGTGGTCTCCACAGGCGGAGTCACGACGTCACCGCTGCCCTCGGAATAGGTGAATCTGCATCCAAGTGCTGCATATGCGCCGTTTGTGACGGTCTCTGCGAAGCCCTTGGTGTATACTGTACCATCGGCATTTCTCCACAGGGTGTGGAAATCGCTGCCCATTGCCGGTACGCTCAGGCTGATGAAATCGGACTCACTCAGAGTGATGATCTCACCTTCCTTGATGGAGGAACCGGTTGCGGAAGTGGAGCCGGATACATAGTAGTTCTTGCTGTTGTAGTAAACAGAATTGGAAATGGAACCGTAGAACTTGTCATTTGCTGCCTTCAGACCAGCTGCGCCGGTATCGGATACCTTGTCAGCGAAGAAGAAGGACATGAGGTTTGTGAAGTCACAGCCGCTTGTGCAGCGATAGGGCATCATGTTTGCCTTGCCGTTGCCGCCGACGCCGTTGTTGTATGCGGTGCAGTTCTTCATGGAGCCAAGCTCGGGGTTGTTGTTGTCTGTGAAACCGCAGTTGAGGTTCTCGAATGCCAGACAGTTTTCTACAATATGTGCAGTACCAACGCCTGCGCCGCCCAGCTTGAAGCCGTTACCATCGCAGTTGCCGTAGCCCTCGCCGAATTCGGTGAAGCCGTTGCGGAATGCCACGCAGTTGCGGATCGTTACCACGCCGATCGGGCCGGTTTCTGTCTTTGCATAAAGATCCCAACCGTCGTCGGAGTTGTTGTATGCGATACAGCCGTCGAATACATTGCCTTCACCGCAGGTGAGCTTTGCAGCAAAACCGTCCGCATTCTCCATGGTTGCATTGTCGCAGTTATTCTTGGAGGTGCAGTTCAGGATCAGGTTGTTGGTCGGCCATTCTGCAACTGTTGCAGCAGAAGTATTGTATCTGGAGAGCTGGAGACCGGTATCCTGGTTATCATTGAATACCATCATTTCAATGACATTGTTGTCACCGGAGAGCAGCATGCCGTTGTCGGCTGCCTTGGTGATCTCGAAGCCATACCAATGCCAGTAGGAGCCATCAAGTACAACGCCGCGCATAGAGCTGTTTGCTTCGCCCTCACCGGAGAAATCCCATACGACATTCTCACCCGGATATTCTGCAATGGTCTTGAGCGCATTTGCAGTACCGCTGTTGTTTTCTGCAATCACGATCGGCTCAGAGAACTTGTAAACGCCTTCGAGCAGATAGATCACGCCGCCTGCGGGAACTGCGGAAATCGCAGAAAGTACATCGGTCGGATCGCTGTAGGATGCACCGCTGCCCGTTCCGTTCGGAGATGCATAAATGATCGTTGCGCCGGAAGGAATGGTCGGACCTGTCACAACGGTGGTCTGTGTTGTGGACTGACCGCCGCCATTTGTCGTGGTGGCAGTAGTTGTGGAAGGGGTTGTTGTAATCGTACCGCCCTCGCCTGCGAGCGCCATATAGAAGAGGTTGATGCTGTCACCCTTGAGGATCTCATGATTACCTGCGGTGAGTGTAACAGTTACAATGCCGTTTGCATCGGTTGTGTACTTGGTGCCATCCACCTCGACGGTCTTGCCTGCTTCTGCGAATACCAGTGTCAGCGTACCGCTGCCGTTGAATGTAATGGAAGTTGCGGTTTCCATCTTCAGGCACTGTGTCAGTGTCAGACCATTGTAGGAAACAGTGCCCTTGGAGGTGGACAGGTTACCGCTGATGGTGTAGAAGGTGCTGGATAAGCCGTTCTCTGTGAAGTTGTGGATGTAGTTGCCCGCTGTTACGGTGCCGCCATTTGTAGTCTGGCTCGGGGTGGTTGTCTGGCTCGGAGTTGTGGTCTGTACCGGAGTTGTGGTCTCAGCCGGTGTATCTGTGCTGTCAGAGAAGCCGCTGCCGATGGCTACGATGGAATCATCATAGGAAACCAGTGCGGACTTGAGTGCACTGATGACCTCGGAGTTCTTATCCTCTGTTGCGTCATCGAAATTCCACTTGAAGTCGCCGCCGTTGACACGACCAGCCTTTGCCTCAACGATTGCCGGAACATTTTTTGCATCGTCAACCGTGTAGCTGTACATATCGCTTGCAGTATCAAAGTTGCTGTAGCCTGCGCCGCCGTTGACAGCCTTTACAGAAGACGGAACCTGTTCTGTTCTGGAGGAAGCGTCATAGCAGTCGAAATCAGAGCTGTTCTGGCTGTAAGGAATATAGGAACCTGCGCCCTCTACCACATTGCCGAATGCCTTGATCATACCGCCAGCTTCGCCGGACAGTGTGCTTTCTGTATCGGAGCCCTGTGTGGAGATGATCATGGGCTTGTAGCAGTTTCTGAAGTAGTTGTTCTCAGCAAATATATCGGAATCTGTGGTAGAACCGATACCGTACTTGGAGTTGCCGTCATAGTAATTGTTGTAAACGTGAACAGTTGCAACTCTTACACGGGGATGACGGGAATCGGAATGGTCATACCAGTTGTGATGGTATGTAATATAATTAGAAGTATCGCTGGAATTTGCACCCTGCAGATTGCACTTTCCGCTGTCCCAGAAATGGTTGTAGGAATGGGTGATGTACTGGGATTTCTTGGTATCCAGTGCGCCGTCGCCCTTTACCTGGTCAGCGTCAGAACCTGCATCGCCATAGAAGAAATCGCAGTTGTGCACCCAGCAGTAGGTGTTGCCCTGCTGCAGACCGCAGTTGTCGCCTTCGGAGCTGTTGCAGTTCATGAAACCAAGGTTTCTGACTTCCACATTGGAGCAGTTCTTGAGCACGATGCCGAAACCATTCATAGTCGCATCATTGCCGATACCCTCGAGTGTCATACCTGCGGTAACAGTATCGAGGAGCAGGTCGCCCTTGGACATACTGCCGGGATCGGTAATGTTGCCGATGAAGCGGATCGCCATCGGTCTGGTCTCCTTGCCCTTCTTGTAAGCAGTGATGATGTTCTGCACGCCGGTGATGGTCTGTGCGCCCTTGCCGTCCGGATCAACCGAAGCAGTAACGGAGTCCTTATTCGCATCGGTTACATATACAACAATTGCGTTGGACTTGAGCGTACCGTCCGCATTGTAAGCACCCATTGCCTTGCCATTTGCAAATGCATAGCCGCTTCTGTCATGTGCTTCCGATGTGACCTTTACCTCAGCAGCCTTGGAAGCATCCTCGCTGCCGCTGATGATCGGAACGATCTTTAATGTATGGCTGCCGGCAGTGATACCAACCACATCCGCACGGAAGTGTGTGGAATACTGTCTGATCAGCATGGAGTCGATCTGTTTGCCGTCGCAGTATACATTATAACCGCTTGCGTTTGCCACTGCAGACCACTGCGCATATGCGCCCTCTGCATAGCCTGCGCTCTCCGTTACAGTCACACTGCTCGTGCTTGCTTTTGCGATTGTTCCCAGAGAGGAAACAACAGCATCATTTAAATTGAGTGCGATCGCACTCTGTGCATAGGAAGGAACCGTGGATACGACAGTTGCCAGTGCCAGAACTGCAGCTGTCCATTTTTTCAGCATATTCATCTTCATAACGGGTAACTCCTTTAACTATATTTGATGATTCTATTATAACACATCTTTTCGCGAATTACAAGTGGTATATTTGACGAAAAAAATTACATGGTTTGTGCAAATTACACAAATCTGAATTCGTTAAAACACTTTACCTTAATAAAACACTCTTCTATTTATCCTATTTGTATAGTCTAAAAACAACATAAAATAGCCATTTCATATATTCATCTAATTTCCGGTTTTGTAATTTTTCATGTAATTTAAACAAATTGGAAAATCAGTGCGCAATTTGCAATATTCGCTATTAAAAATGCAACATTTTTTCTTTCAAAAAATGCTTGACAAATCATTTGATCCATGGTATAATAAAATCACATTAAGATTAAGAATCATTCCTAATCTTAAATCAAAAGGAGTGTGACGAGATGACGGAGCAGCGAAGATTGATTACAGAGATCATTCAGACGACTGACGGGCACATGAGTGCGGAAGAGATCCATCTTGCTGCCAGGGCGCAGATGCCCTGCATCGCCATCGGAACGGTTTACCGGAATCTGGGGCTGATGGAGCAGGCGGGAGAAATCAGACGTATCCCTGTCCCCGACGCACCGGATCGTTATGACCGCAACACACATCTGCATGACCATCTGTTCTGCCGCAGCTGCGGAAAGCTGCATGACATTTGTCTGAGCGATCTGCTGGGACTGATGAACGGCATGACGGAAATGCAGATCGATTCCTACGAGCTTGCTTTGTATGGAATCTGCAAACACTGTCAAACATCCGGTGCTGCAGCGGAATCACAATATTCTGCAGCAAACACAAACTCATTATAACTTAAAGGAGAAATGAATTATGAAAAAGTATGTATGTCCTGTATGTGGTTACGTTCACGAGGGTAATGAGCCGCCGGAGGCATGTCCGCAGTGCAAGGTACCGGGTTCCAAGTTCATCGAGAAGAACGATGAAGAGGCACTGGTATTCGCTTGCGAGCACGAGGTAGGCGTTGCAAAGGCAGTGACTGACGAAGAGATCATCGCTGGTCTGAGAGCAAACTTCGAGGGCGAGTGCACCGAGGTTGGTATGTATCTGGCAATGGCCAGAGTGGCACACCGTGAGGGCTATCCGGAGGTCGGTCTGTACTGGGAGAAGGCTGCTTATGAAGAGGCTGAGCATGCTGCTAAGTTTGCAGAGCTGCTCGGTGAGGTCGTTTCTTCCTCCACAAAGGAGAATCTGGAGAAGAGAGTTGCTGCTGAGCACGGCGCAACACAGGGCAAGCTCGACCTTGCAAAGCGTGCAAAGGAACTGAATCTCGATGCGATCCATGACACTGTACATGAGATGGCAAGAGACGAGGCAAGACACGGCAAGGCTTTCGAGGGTCTGCTGAAGAGATACTTCGGTTAATCAAAACGACAAAACCCGGAACCTGTATCGGTTCCGGGTTTTTTGTTTGTTGTTGAAGTTAACCTGCAAGCGCCGCACCAAGCTGTCTGCAAGCTGCAAGCTGTGTGTCGTCCGGCATCTCGTTGACGATCAGTCCTTCCCCGCCGACAAGATCTGCGCCGGCTGCGTTTACACGATCGACCCAGTTTCTCATCCACTCACCATCGCCCCAGCCATAGGAACCGAAAAGTGCGATCTTCTTCCCCTGCAGAGAGGACTCGATGCCGGCAAAGAACGGCTCAAATTCGCTCTCCTCCAGCACCTCATCTCCCATGGCAGAGCAGCCGAATGCAACCGCATCATAATCATCCAGACTGCCGGAAAATTCCGACACCTGCAGCAGCACAGCACCTGCGCCCTCTGCGACCGCCTTCGCCATTGCCTCGGTGTTGCCCGTGCCGCTCCAGTAAATAACTGCTGTTTTCATCAATCCTACCTCCATTATGAAACTTTGAGCGCCTGATAGATATCAGTACCCTCATGTAATTTATTGCACAGAAAATTTCTGCACTTTACATAATTCGCAAAAGTGCGTTTTGCACGCTCCTCACACCCATAGACCTTCCAGAAACCGCAAAGCTTGTAATTCTCTCCCCTGTTCCGGATAAACCCAAGCACATCCTCCATCGGATAACCGAGGAACACGCCGATCTCATGCGGAAAATCACCGCCGCTGCGGATGCGTTCCGAAAGTCGGTCAAGATCCGCATCCAGACTGCAATCTGCCGGATAGCCGCATTCCACGAGGAACGCTCTGCAGCTTTCGTCCTGCAGCCGCTGCAAGAGGAGCTTTTCACTGTACACCAGCAGCAGCGTGCGTTTTCCGCAATTGCACAGAATTCTGCTTTTCAACCCCTTGGATGCCGCTCTTTGATTGAACGCTGCGGAATGCTGTGACAGATTCAGCTCGCTTGCTGACAGCGATAGCAGGCTTGCACACTTGATCCCCAGCAGCGTCGGCGCCGAATGAAACGCTAATTTCTCACTGAACTGTTTATGCTCTGCCAATGACATGATACCGCCTCCTTTGGTTAGCCATAGCTAACTTGCAGTGATAAATCAATGCGAAAACCACCTGATTTTACGCATACAATTGAAAATATACTATTCCGTTTAGTTAGTCTTTGCTAACTATCTATAGTATACCATAAAATCCCGATTTTGTCAATACCAAATTTCTTCTGTATTTCATAATTGCCATTTTCATGCCGAATATACACAAAAAACCCTCAGGCATCGGAAATACCTGAGGGGAATTTTTGATCGGATCATTCGCCGCAAAGCTCCTGATACAGTTTAATATAGGTGTCGGCAGAAGCACTCCAGCTATAATCGCACTTCATGGCACGCTTTACCAGTGCCTTCCAGCCCTTGGCGTCATCATAGCTAGCCTTTGCTCTTGCGCAGGCATCGAGCATATCATGTGCATTATAGGTCTTGAAGGTGAAGCCGTTGCCGTCACCGTTGCCATCATCGGTCACGGAATCCCGCAGACCTCCGGTTTCACGGACGATCGGAAGCGTACCATAACGCATTGCCACCATCTGGGCAAGGCCGCACGGTTCGCTCTGGGACGGCATAAGGAACATATCCGCACCGGCATAGATCTTTCTCGCCAGCTCCGGACGGAAGCCCAGCGTCACGCTGACACGGTCAGGATAACGCCACTGCATCTCGGAGAAAAAGTCCTCATAGATCTTCTCACCGCTTCCAAGGATGGCAAATTTATAGCCAAGCTTGAGGATATCCTCAAAGACATAGCGGATCAGATCCACGCCCTTATGGGAGACAAAGCGAGTGACAATGCCGATCACGGGCGCATCATCCTTCTGGAGGTTCAGCTCGGCAAGCAAAGCATCCTTGCATGCCTTTTTACCAGCAGGTCTTGCTGCGGTATATTTTTTCGCAATCAGCGGATCCTCCGCCGGATTGTAAAGTGTTGTGTCAATTCCATTGAGAATGCCGCACAGCTTCTGCTGCTTGTTCACGAGGATGCGATCAAGCCCGTGCGCATACCACGGATCAAGGATTTCCCACGCATAACTCGGGCTGACGGTGGTGATCTTATCCGCTGTCTCGATGGCACCCTTCATCATATTGATGGAGCCGTCATATTCGAGAATGCCCATATGGTACAGCGGAATGCCCATGACTTCGTTGAGCACTTCCCTGCCGTAATTGCCCTGATACTGGATGTTATGGATGGTGAACACATGCTTGATATTCTGGTAGCCCTGCTGATACTTATAGAACACCTGATAGAAAACAGGGATCAGCGCAGTCTGCCAGTCATTGCCGTGAATGATCTCGGGAGCAAAGTCAATATAACGGAGCATCTCAAGCACTGCACGGGAGAAGAACACGAAACGTTCGCAGTCATCATAGAAGCCGTACAGTCCCTCACGTCCGAAATAATACTCATTGTCCACGAAATAATAGGTCACATCATTCCACACCGCAGTATAGATCCCGCAGTACTGCTTGCGCCAGGAAACATCAACGGTAATATTGGTAAGGAAGGTCATTCCTTCACGCAGTTCGGGGGAAATGGACTGATAAAGCGGCATTACCACACGGCAATCATGCCCCTTGCTGCGGATCGCAGCCGGAAGCGAGCCGATGACATCTGCCAGACCGCCGGAAGCAGCATAGGGAACTGCTTCACTTGCGGCAAAGAGAATCTTCAAAATTCCTGCACCTCCGGATTAAAGCTTGGCATTCTTGCCGATGTAGATCGGATAGGTTTCGGAACCGGTCAGGACACGTCCGTCCACGACCTCAACATTCTTATCAGTGATCACGCTGTTCAGAGCACAGCCCTTGCCGATCTGGGTGCCCTGCTGGAGCACACAGTTCTTGACAACGCTGCCCTTATCCACCTTGACGCCACGGAAGAGCACGCAGTTTTCCACGGTACCCTCAATGATGCAGCCGTCAGCGATCAGAGAATTTTTCACCTTTGCATCGAGACCGTACTTTGCAGGACCGTTATCGCCGATCTTGGTGTAGATCGGAGCATTTGCCTGGAAGAGTGCCTCACGGTTCTTCGGATTAAGCAGTGCGAGGTTTGCGTCAAAATAGCTCTTAACGCTGTCGATTCTGCTGACATAGCCCTTATGCTCATAGCCCATGAACTTGAATTCATGCACCCGTGCCTGCAGGCAGTCACGGATCAGGCTGTACTGGCTCTTGCTGGCAGCGTCCTTGACGAGCATGCTCAGGAATTCCTTGCTCATGACATACATATCCAGGGAAATATTGCATTCGCCAGAGATCTGCGGATCGATCAGAACGCTCTCGATTCTGCCGTCGGTATCCATTTCGAGTACATCGACCATGGAGCCGGAATCCTCGTTATACTTGTACTTTGCATAAACAGTGGTGATATCCGCACCGGTCTTGATGTGCTGTTCAATCACCGCATTGAAATCAATGGTGGTCACAAAATCACAGTCGGACATGACAACATATTCAGCCTTGGAATGTTCCAGGAAGCTCCAGACATTATTCAGTGCTTCGAGTCTGCCACGGTAAACGCCGACATCGTGCTGGCTGAACGGCGGGAGCAGATGCAGACCGCCCTTCTTTCTGGAGAGATCCCATTCACGACCGGAACCGAGGTGATCCATCAGGGAACCGTAGTTGGATTTTGTGATGACGCCCACTTCACAGATACCGGAATTCACCATATTGGAAAGCGGGAAGTCGATCAGACGATATCTGCCGCCGAACATGATCGAGCCCATTGTTCTGTGCTTTGTCATTTCGCTGACGGATGAATCATGCAGGCTTGCAAAAATCAATCCCAGTATTTTATTATTTACACCCATGATGAAGCCTCCTTAGACATTTTCAGAAATAATTTGTTTCGGCAGAACTGCTGCGTTTTCAGAGACAGTCACATTATGACCGACAACAGCAATGCCCCAATCGTCTCTGTTCTCGACGCACTCAGGGCTGCAGCCGATTCTTGCGCCGGATTCTACCACGCAGTTTTCACCGACGATCGCATACTCAACCACGGCACCGGACTTTACAACTGTACCGGGCATCAGGATGCTGTAATTGACCACTGCGCCCTCTTCGATGGTAACACCGGAGAAGATCACGGAGAAGTCCACCTGACCGTTGATGCTGCTGCCTTCTGTGATCATAGAATTTTCAATATGTGCGCTCTCACCGATATACTGCGGAGGCATGTTGTTGTGTCTTGCATAGATCTTCCACTTCGGATCATAGAGATCGAGCGGAACGCTCGGGCTGAGCAGGTCCATATTTGCTTCCCAGAGGCTGTCGAGTGTACCAACGTCCTTCCAGTAGCCTTCAAAGGTGTAAGCGAACAGGCGCTCATTATTTGCGAGCATTGCGGGGATAATATCCTTACCGAAGTCCTTCGAGCCGGTATTGGCATTCTCGTTCTCGATCAGGTACTTCTTGAGCTTCTGCCATGTGAATACATAGATACCCATGGAAGCAAGTGTGGAATCGGGCTTTGCGGGCTTTTCTGTAAATTTTACAACTCTGTTTTCCGCATCACAGGTCATGATGCCGAAGCGGGAAGCTTCTTCCATGGAAACATCAATGACAGCGATGGTACCGTCCGCATTGTTCTTTTCGTGGTATTCCACGAGCTTGGAATAGTCCATCTTATAAATGTGGTCACCGCCGAGGACGATAACATATTCAGGATCATAACGCTCAATGAACCGCATGTTCTGGTAAATTGCATTGGCAGTACCCTGGAACCAGTCCGCACCCTCCTTGGTCTCGAACGGGGACAGGACATGTACGCCGCCGTACATTCTGTCGAGATCCCACGGCGCACCGTTGCCGATATAATCGTTGAGCACCAGCGGCTGGTACTGGGTCAGTACGCCGACGGTATCAATACCGGAGTTGGTGCAGTTGGACAGTGCAAAGTCGATGATACGGTATTTACCACCATAAGGTACAGCAGGCTTTGCCACGTTCTGTGTCAGTGCATAAAGTCTGCTGCCCTGACCGCCTGCCAGAAGCATTGCGATACATTTCTTTTTCGCGTTCATAATATTCCTCCTAAAACATGATTTTGATCAGGTCTATTGTCCGTATTCTGCAATCAGATACGTTATTTCTTAGTTCCCTTTTTTGCTGCCGATTTCTTGGTGTCTTTTTTCTTATCCATCCGGACAAGATCCATCACATCACGGCTGACATACTTCAGATACAGCACCGACAGCGGCGGAAGTGTCAGAGAAATGCTCTGATCGAAACCGTGCATACCGTATTCGTCGGTCTCGTACTTCTGCAGTGCAAGACCATCACCGCCGAACTTCTTGTCATCCGTACTGAACAGCAGCTCATATTCGCCCTCGAACGGAACACCGATCTTATAATCCTCCCGGGCAACAGGAACAAAATTACATACTGCAATGATCTCACTGCCGTCATCCGCAATTCTGCGGAACGCAATGACGCTCTGTTTGTAGTCGTCATGAGAAATCCAGCTGAAGCCGCTCCAGGAATCGTCATTATCCCAGAAAGCCGGTGTATTCACATACAGCTTATTGAGCTGCTTTGCAAATTCACGGGTATTCTTGTGATCCTCGTCCTCAAGCAGAGCCCAGTCGAGCTGGGTCTGATAATTCCACTCATTGCGCTGTGCAAATTCCTGTCCCATGAAGAGCATCTTCTTGCCGGGATGCGCCATCATATAGGCAAGGAACGCTCGGTAGGAAGCAAATTTATCCTTCTCATAGCCGGGCATTTTGTTCAGCATGGAACACTTGCCGTACACGATCTCATCGTGCGAAATCGGCAGGATATAGTTCTCGGAGAAGCAATAGAAGAATGAGAACGTGAGCTTGTCATGATTGAATGCACGGTAGATCGGATCAAGGGACATATACTGGAGCATATCGTTCATCCAGCCCATATTCCACTTGAAGTTGAAGCCCAGACCGCCGATATCCGTTGGCTTGGTCACGAGCGGCCATGCGGTGGATTCTTCTGCAATCATGAGCACGTCGGGGTGCTTGGAAAATACTGCTTCATTGAGGTGGCGGAAGAACTCGACCGCTTCGAGATTCTCATTGCCACCGTTGATATTGGCTGTCCATTCGCCGTCCCGTCTGTCATAGTCAAGATACAACATGGAAGCGACCGCATCCACACGCAGACCATCGAGATGGAATTCATCGAGCCAGTAGCACGCACTGGAGATCAGGAACGAGCAGACCTCGCCCTTGCCGTAGTCGAACACTCTGGTGCCCCAGGCTTTATGCTCCATTTTCTTCGGATCGGTATATTCATAGCAATAGCTGCCGTCAAATTCGCACAGACCAGAGGCATCCTTCGGGAAGTGTGCCGGCACCCAGTCCAGGATCACGCCGATGCCAGCCTGATGGAACAGATCCACCATTTCACGGAACTGGTCGGGTGTTCCATAACGGGAGGTCGGTGCATAATACCCCGTCACCTGATAGCCCCATGAGCCATCATAGGGGAATTCCGTCAGCGGCATGAACTCAATATGAGTATAGGACATTTCCTGCATGTACGGGATCATCTGCTTTGCAAAGGAAACATAATCCGGGCAGGTACCATCTTCATTGTGCTTCCAGGAATCCAGATGCACCTCGAAAATATTCATAGGACGCTTGTAAACGACCTGTTTTTTCTTCTGCTCCAGCCACTGTGCATCATTCCACACATAGCTGCTTTCATAAATCTTGGAAGAGGTCGCAGGGCGGGTTTCGAAATGCGCACCATAGGGGTCGGATTTTACGAGAATCCGTTCATCCTCTGTTTCGATGCTGAATTTATATGCATCGAACTGCTGCAGGCCTTCGATCACAGCCTCCCAGATACCATCCGCAATGGTCTCCATGGGATGGGTTTCACGATTCCATTCATTAAAATCGCCGACTACCGAAACGCTCTTTGCTCTCGGTGCCCAGACACGAAAACGGTGCTTGCTCACACCATCTTCCGTGATGCGATGCACGCCGAAAAATTTATATGCTTCGTTATTTTTTCCCTGATAAAATAAATAGAGTGGGAAATCATTTGGGTTGACATTTTTTACATTCATGGCTTCTCCCCCTTTATATACTTATTTTATCAGAAAACCGCAATTCTTTCAAGGGTTTTCCCAGAGTGTGTCGAAAATTCATAGAGTATCATAATTATCATCCTTGAAATTTGTGCACATTTACCAAAATCATATCACAACAAAGAGAAGCCGCAGGAATCATCCTTTCCTAGAACAAATTTACTCACACTGCAGCCGAGTCAAGCATCTGTGCGCACGATGTTTCTGCAGCCGCAGCTGTGCTGCATACAGCTGCCGCAATGACGGTGATATCATCCTCCGCTTTTCCGCCATACGCCGCAACCGCCCGTTCGCAAAGCTTCGCAGGCAGCTGTCCGAGGGGCAGACCTGCAAGTAGGAGTGTTTTCAGATAGGGGTATTCGGATTCCGGCACGCCGTCGGAAAGCATGAGAATCCGGTCATGTATTTCTGCACTGAACGTCTTGCTGAAGGGTTCGGCTTTCGGTACGATGCCGATGGGAAAACTCTTCGAAGCGATCTGCGTGACTTCCCCCTTGTGCAGCAGGAGCGTTGCAGAAGCGCCGGATTTGTAGAGCCGCAGTTCTCCGGAATCGGCATTGAGCCGCAGCACGTCCAATGTTGCAAAGCACTCGGTATTTGTCTCCGAGAGGAGCACCGTATTGGCAAAGCGGATGGCGGTTTCGGGCGGCATGCCGCTGCCGACAAGCTGCGTAAAAGCATGCACCGCCATTCTGGAAACAAGGGAAGCAGCGGAACCGCTGCCCATTCCATCGGAGAGCACGAGATAGCAATTTCCCTCGACATCGGTAAAAGCGTCGGCAGTATCGCCGCATCTGGCGTAACCGTCCGCATGGATGTTTCTGACTGTGTATTCGAGTGTATAGGCTGTCTGCTGATAATAGCAATAGCGCATCAATTCGCAATTTTTCTGTACCGGCACCGCACAGAGGGAAACCCCGAGCAGGTCGGACAGCAATGCCTGCATTGTCTCCGCAGGCGGCTCGCTGGTGCAGTAGATCTCGGCTGCATATCTGCCGGATTTCAGACGATGGATGAAGCAGCTGCGGAACTCGATCCTGCACTGCCGCAGCATTTCCTGCAGCTCCTCCGTTTCCTGTGTGCAAACCGCAAGCTCACGCTGTTTTGCCGCATCCGTCATCAATTCCTCCATCAGACCGAGATATTCCATCATCAGACTCCGGCTCTGCGACAGATGCACACATTCGGTCTGTGCAAGCGCCGCACGGCGGCTGCAGGCATGGAAGCATTCGTTTAGCTTGGTGCGGCGGATGCAGCCGGAAAGCGCCTCGGGTCCGGGATTGGCACCCGGTTCGTGCAGGAGCTGCCGGAATGCACGTTCCGTCTTTTCCCGGCGTTCCTTCCAGCAATATCCCTCGTTCTTGCAGCCGGTGCACAGCTCTTCCCGTGCCTTCTGCAGCGTATTCTCGGGCTTCTGGGGGCGCAGGCGATGCATGATCGCTGCTGCTTCCTCCCGCAGGCTCCCGATGGATGCGGAAAGGAACTGTTCTCGCTGGGTCACACAGCTTCCGCCGCTGCTGGTCTGCAGCGGAATACTCACGATCCGGTACAGCGGCACATGGCAGCACAGCGCATAGATACAGCAGGACAGCAGCAGCTCCACCAGAATTTTGGCAAGCCCTGCACTGCTGTCAAGTACGGCGCTGCTGAGCAGCTGCATGAGGAAAAACACAGGGATGTACAGCGCATTCGGCAGATAACTCAGAAATCCTGCAAGCATTGCGGTCACGGGCAGAAAGAGCAGGGGCGTACCGAGCTTCACGCTGCACAGCACGCTGGCGCAAGCCGTCAGAGCACCGAGCAGCGTACCGCCGTTCTGACGAAAATGCCGTGCTGTAAGGAGCGTCACCGTAATGCCGCAGACCCGTCCGACATTACAGAACTCCAGATCCAGTCCGCAAAGTGCCGTTATCACCAGCAGATAAGAAATCGCAAAAGTAAAGCTTTTCCCCGTATCCAGACAAAGCTTCCCCTCCCTGCGGAATGCAGCACATGCATTGGCAAGAAAATAGGCAGCCGTTCCGATCAGAAGCGATTCCATGATGTAGAGCGGCAGAAACCCCGATTCTTCGGAAAGTACGAGATCTGTCAGCGCACCTGCGATACTGCATGAAACGGCTGTCAGGACAGCAAGTACATGCGGACGCTTCGCCTCATAAAAAATGATCCGCATACAGGCGATCGTCACAAGACTCGTCAGCAGATAGGACATCCCCTCGGGGGTGCCGTGCAGAATATATGCCAAGAGACTGCCGAACAGGAGGCAGAAAGCATACAGCGGCGAACAGATCCCGGCAAATGCCGCTGCCAGCGGCGAAACAACGCCGCCCACCGTTCCGACCGACAGCAGATAGCCGCCTGCAAAAGCCCCGAGACAGCAAAGCGGCAGACGCACCGCATCGTACTGCAATAGTGTTTTGAATTTCCTCATCTGATTGCTCCTCCTCTGATCTTCGGTAGATTCTTTCTCTTTCTTCATTATACCAGATTCGGGAGCGGAGTTTTGTCAGATTCTATTGTGGGTTTTCCGGGAATTCCGACGGCTTCTGTGGATTTCCTGCGAATTGAGCGGAATGGGCATATTCCCGAAAAAAGCCGCATCCGAAAACGGATGCGGCAGCTGTTTCTATTCATCTGCAAGGCGATTTGCAAGCCGGACGAGGGCTTCCATATCAAGGGACTCAATTCTTGCATTTGCGGGAATTTCCGCTTCGGCAAAGATCTCCTGCATCCGTGCTTTGGGGATGCCAAGACCGCCGGCAAGCACGCCGGAAAGCTGTTTTCTGCGCTGGGAGAAGCCGACCTTCACCATGCGGAAGAATGTCGCTTCGTCCGCTACCTGCCACGGTTTTTCCTTATGGATGGCAATCTGGATGACTGCAGAATCCACATTCGGCGCAGGCATGAAGCTGCCTCTCGAAACCCCAAACAGCTGCTTTGCCTGTCCATAGAATGCCACTGCAACCGATACCGCACCGGATTCACGGCTGCCGATCGGGGCACAAAGACGCTGTGCAGCTTCTTTCTGTACCATGACGGTGATGGTTTCGATGGGGAGTTTTTCTTCTAAAAGCCGCATGATCAGCGGAGAAGTGATATAGTACGGGAGATTTGCACAGACGGCAACGTGCAGCCCTGCAAATTCCTCTGCGATCAGTCCGGCAAGGTCGTATTTCATAGCATCGCCGTGGATGACCTTGACATTGTTAAATTCAGAGAGCGTTTCCTCCAGAATCGGAAACAGACGGTCGTCAAGCTCCACGGCTACGACCTTATCCGCACGTTTCGCAAGCTCTGCGGTTAGTGTTCCCACACCCGTACCGATTTCGAGCACGCCGAAGCCTGCGGCGGCATTGCCCATTTCAGCGATTTTCGGGCAGACGGTCGGATTGATCAGGAAATTCTGTCCGAGTGCTTTGGAAAAATGAAATCCGTGACGTTCCAGCAGATTCCGGACATAGCTGATGTCTGTCAGATTATGCATGGTTTGTTCCTCCTGTTTCTTTCATGAGCGCCTCTGCACAGCGGATGCCGTCCACAGCGGCGGATGTGATACCGCCGGCATAGCCCGCACCCTCGCCGCAGGGATAGATGCCCTGCACACCCGTGCTGTTGTAGGTTTCATCACGCAGCATCCGCACGGGGGACGAGCTTCTCGATTCCACGCCTGTCAGGATGGCATCCGCATCGGCAAAGCCGTGAAGCTTCCGATCCATGGCAGTGATGCCGAGACGGAGCGTTTCGCACATGAAATCGGGCAGATAGCTGTCGGGGGATGCAAATGCGGTTGCAGGCGTATAGGTCGGCTTGACCTTGCCGAAATGATCGGACACACGATGCTCCAGAAAATCCCCGACACGGATCACGGGCGCAGCATAAGTTCCGCCGCCTGCCATGAATGCGGCACGTTCCAGTTTACGCTGGAGGTGCATTCCGGCAAGGGGATGGGCACTGCCGAAATCTTCCGGTGTCAGCCCCACAAGCAGCGCAGAATTGGCATTTCTGCCGTTTCTTGCAAAATAGCTCATGCCATTGACCGCAAGCATTCCTTCCTCGGATGCGGCGGCGACGACTTCCCCACCCGGGCACATGCAGAAGGTATACAGGCTTCTGCCGTTCGGGAGATGCACTGCAAGCTTATAATCCGCTGCACCGAGTGCAGGATGTCCGGCGGATGCGCCGTACAGCATCCGGTCAATGTCGGATTGCAGATGTTCGATCCGAACGCCCATCGCAAAGGGCTTCTGCGTCAGGGGGATACCGTTTTCATAGAGCTGTTCCATCGTATCCCGTGCGCTGTGTCCCAATGCAAAAATGGCGTGTTTTGTGAAGATTTCATATTCTTCCCCATGCCGGATATACTGCAGGGCAGTGAGTTTTCCGCCTTTCTGGGAATACCCTGTCAGCTTTGCGCCGAAGTGGATCTCTCCGCCGAGGGAAAGGATCCTTTCACGCAGATTCCGCACAGTTTCCGTGAGCTTGTCCGTGCCGATGTGGGGCTTTGCCTGCCAGAGGATTTCCAGCGGCGCACCGCATTCCGCAAAGGTTTCGAGCACAAAACGAATGCGTGGATCTTTGATGCCGGTGTGAAGCTTGCCATCCGAAAATGTGCCTGCGCCGCCCTCGCCGAACTGGATATTACATTCGGTATCGAGAATGCCGCTTTGACGGAATTTCCGGACGGTTTCCATGCGTTCTTCGACCGCAAGACCACGTTCGAGCACGATCGGGCGGAGTCCTGCTTTGGCAAGGACATACGCCGCAAACATACCAGCAGGCCCGAATCCGGCGATCACGGGGCGTTCCGATGCGGTACACATTGGGATGGTATAGGGAACATCCTGCACAGCGGAAACATCGTTGTCCCCTGCGCATTTCTTCAGAACACTCTGTTCCTGTTTTACCGCAATATCCAGCGAAAAAAGAAATGACACCCTCCCCCGTTTCCGTGCATCCACGGAACGGCGGCGGACTTGCAGGGAAATGATCTCCCTGACTGGAATATGCAGTTTTTTTGCCGCTGCCTGCTGCAGATCCTTGTCGGTATAATCAAGCGGCATTCGGATATTCTGTATACGGATCATAGGCGAACGCTCCTTTCCGCAATGTGCTGTGCTGCCCATACGCCGCTTGCCCATGCCCAATGGAGATGATAACCGCCGCAAAGGCTGTGCACGTCGGCGGCTTCTCCGGTGATGTAGAGATGGGGGTATTGCTTCACCTGCAGATATTCATCGAGTGCAGAGCCAATCACGCCGCCTGCAGTTGCCTGCGCCTGTTTCCAGTCGGATACGCCCGTGATGCCGAATGAAAGATGGTGCATCATTTCGGCAATTTCACGCAGTTTTCTGCCGTTCAGTGTACTGCATGGAATATCCGCCGCAATATGGCACTGCTTCAGAATCAGGCGTAAGAGCGGTTTCTGGAAAAATCCGGAGAGCAGGGTTTCGCAATCCGCATCGCTCCTAACTGCCTGAAAGCCGAACAGCATAGAAAGCGTCGTTTCCATTTCCTGTTCGGGCAGAAGATCGAGAATGATCCGATAATCGGACATTTTTTCGGTTTTGATATGCGCTGCCATATTGAAAATGCAGATACCAGAGATTGTTTTTTCGGTGAACTGCACTTCGCCATTTTCCGCATAGAGACAGTTCTCCCCCTCCATGAGCATGGCGTTTGCACGGACACGCAGACCTTTCAGCGGACGGAGGCTCTTGGCATCGGAAAGAAGCGGACAGAGAACGGGACGTGGGGATTGCATCGGAATATGAAGTTTTTTCAGAAGATCCCATGCGCTGCCATCCGTTCCGAGCTGGGGTGCGGCATATCCGCCTGCGGCAAAGATGACGTTATCTGCGGTATATTCTGCATCGGCTGTGCGCACCAGCCAGCCGCCTTTCTGCGGACGGAGGTCAGTCACCTGCGCATCACAGATCTCCTCCACGCCGTACTGCTGACAGCCAAGACGCAGTGCATCCAGCACGGATGCAGCATGCATACTATAAGGATAAATGCGCCCTGCGGAATCCGTCCGGCAGTGCAGACCGATGGACTGAAAGAAATCCTCCGCATTTCCGAATGCGTGGAGGATCTTCTGCACAGGTACGCTTCCGGAATAGTCCTTTTCGGAAATCGGCGTATGGCTGAGATTGCATCTGCCATTTCCGGTTGCAAGGATTTTCTTTCCGGTGCGGGGCATTTTTTCAAGGATGGCAATGCTGTTCATGCCATACGATGCCGCCGTCACAGCAGCCGCAAGTCCCGAAGCACCGCCGCCGATGATGATGAGTTGGTAATGCATAGTATTTCCTCCGATACGAACGTTTTGCAGGG
>JAZPZJ010000088.1:0-8745 GCA_045544635.1 Oscillospiraceae bacterium | reverse complement strand
GGGGGTACAGGGGGACAGCGTCCCCCTGCTGAATTACATTAGCCTTCGAGGCTCTTCGGACACATCACGAAGAATACCTTGTTGCCGGACTGCTCTACGACAGTTTCCTCAGCTTCTACACAGATATTCCATCTCGGATCTGCATTGTCCTTGAGTGTCTGTACGAAAGCGGCACCGTCCGTGCCCTCCTCCAGCTCAAATACATAGCCGACAAATGCGATGGAACCGATCATCGGAGCGAACATCACGCCCTCCTTGAAGCCGGTGATCTCTGCATTGCCAAAGCCGGTCAGCAGACCCGGCTCAACCGGCATGGTTACCGGTCCGAACAGGATCGCAGGATTCTTCATCAGCTCATCTGCCAGCACCTGGCTGCCCAGTGTGTCATCCACAGCTCTTGCCTGGAAATCAGCCAGCAGTGTCTGACCCAGTGTATCGCCGGCAGCTGTATTGCCGCCTGCTTCGCCCTCGGTTGCTTCCTCGGTTGCTTCCTCGGTCTCAGCTTCGGTCTCTTCTTCAGTTTCCTCTGCAGGCTGCTCCGTTGTTGCTTCGGTTACCACCTCAGTGGTTGCCTCTGTCTCAGCCACGGAATTTTCCTCACCGCCGCCGCAAGCGGTCATGCCGCACAGCATTGCAGCGGTAATCATCAGTAACATTGCCTTTTTCATTGTCGTAATCTCCTTGTTTCTCATTAATATTTCCCCCGGATTTATGTTTCCCCTGTCTCCCTGTTAATATGCAGACTTATACATTAAAGCGGAACACAACGATATCGCCGTCCGCCATCACATAGTCCTTGCCCTCAAGCCGGACAAGTCCCTGTTCCTTGGCAGCTGCCATGGTGCCGCAGCGCATCAGATCGTCATAAGCAATGACCTCGGCACGGATGAAGCCCTTTTCAAAATCCGTATGAATCTTGCCGGCTGCCTGCGGTGCCTTGGTGCCCTGTGTGATCGTCCATGCACGCACTTCCTGCTTGCCTGCGGTCAGGAACGAGATCAGTCCCAGCAGGCTGTAGCCTGTCTGGATGATACGGTTCAGACCGGATTCTGTGAGTCCCAGTTCGGAGAGGAACATTTCCTTGTCCTCATCGTCCATATCGGAAATCTCTGCTTCGACCTGTGCACAGATCGGAAGTACCGCAGCATGCTCTTCTTCGGCAATTGCCTTGACTGCCTGGAAATGTGCATGACCGGACAGATCGGACGCAAAATCGTCCTCGCAGAGGTTTGCCGCATAGATCACGGGCTTGCCCGAAAGCAGGGGCGTATCATGCAGGAATTCCTGTTCATCCTCGGTCACATCGAAGCTGCGTGCGGACTTGCCCTCTTCCAGATGCGCCGCCAGACGCTCGAAGAAATCCACCTGTACAGCGGCTTTCTTGTCACCCTTCATCAGCTTCTTTGCACGGTCGATTCTGCGCTGCACCATCTCCAGGTCGGAGAAGATCAGCTCCAGATTGATCGTTTCAATGTCTCTTGCGGGATTCACACTGCCGTCCACATGGATGATATCCATGGATTCAAAGCAGCGTACCACATGCACGATCGCATCCACCTCACGGATATCGGCAAGGAACTTGTTGCCCAGACCCTCGCCCTTGGAGGCACCTTTGACCAGACCTGCAATATCCACAAATTCGAGGGTTGCAGGGGTGAATTTATCGGGATCGTACATTTTTGCCAGCTCGTCCAGACGCACATCCGGTACGGATACCACGCCCACGTTCTTTTCGATTGTACAGAACGGATAATTCGCAGACTGTGCACCGGCATTGGTCAGTGCATTGAACAGTGTGCTCTTTCCGACATTCGGAAGTCCTACCATACCAAGCTTCATAACTACCTACTCCTTACTCATATTACAGGGCGGATATTGCATCCGCCCTTGTTTTTTTGACTTCTGCGGCACGCCGCTTACTGCGGCTGTTCGCTGGTGTTGTGACGGTCGTTGATATCAGCAACGATCATGCTGCCCCGCATACTGAGCTGTCCCGTCTTGGAACCAGCCTCATGGGGTTTTCCGGCATTGATATATGCCTTCAGCTCCGTGCCCTCGAGTGTGACATTGCCGCTGCCCTTTGCGTCACCGATGCCGGTGATCTCGCCGCCCTCGGCATTGACCTCGACCTTGCAGTTTCTTGTCACAACATCGACCTTGCCGCCGATCGCACCGATGCAGGTACCGAAGTTGGTACGCATCTGGAAGCGAAGGTTGCTGTCAGAAACAAGCACTTCGCCCTCGCCCTGGTTCAGCACGCCCATGCCGACGATTCTTGTGCCGGCACCACGGTAGGTCACATCCGTTTTGCATTCGATCCGTGTCTCACCGGAAAGGCTGCCCATGCCGACCGTGCTGATGCCGTTGATCTCCAGCTCCAGGCTGCAGCCGGGATTTGCATAGATCAGGGACAGACCGTTTGCGCAGCCGATGCCCACGCCGTTCGGGGAGCCAAGCTCCACACGGATATCACCGGTCTCCAGGCAGATCTCGGAATCATCGGGGTTTGTACCGCCGCCGATGCCGACGCTGCGGTCACTGTTGCAGATAATATCGACCTTGCCCGTGGAATTGAGCGTAATGCAGCCATAGCTGCTGTCGCAGTCGCCGCCGATGCCATAGCCGAACTTTGCATAGCAGTCGATCTTCAGATCACCGCCGCCCAGCAGCTGGAAGAACGCACCCTGCGGCACACGGATACCCATATAATTCAGGGTATTCTGTCCCTCCAGATTGAGGGAAAGCTGTGCATAATTGCCCAGACTGATGCAGGGCTTTTCCTTGCTGACAAGGTTCACATTGCGCAGCGTCAGCTCGCAGCTGTGATTTTCCATGATGGTGATATGGATCGGCACCGTTTTCTCGGGATCGCCGATAATGGTCATGGTATGACGGAACACATGGATGTCCGTGTAATTCTGCAGCGCCAGATTCACAAGGTCAATGACCTCGTCATTGTGGGCGTTATAGATCTTCTTATGTCCGCTGCTGTTTTCCAGATTCGTGTTGATGATCACATCCCGGATCTCATCGGGAATCGCCTCAAGCAGGTAGGGCTTGGGACGGGAGGTGTAGTAGCCCTGCACCAGATCCACGCCCAGACGGATCACAGTCTTGAGATCATCCTCGACCTCGACGCCCTCGGCAAGCACCTGAATCTGGTTGTCATGCGCATAGTCGATGATGCCGGACACAAGCTGCTGCTTCTTGGCATCCTTGCAGATCCCGTCGATCAGGCAGCGGTCAATCTTGACATAGGCAGGGAGATTCCGCAGCAGTGTTGCGGTATTCGCATAGCCGCTGCCGTAGTCGTCAATGGCGATCTGGGTACCGAGCATCTCACAGCGGCGCTTGAGCTCCTTCAGATCCTCCTCGGATGCAATGGACTGCTCAATGATCTCCATGACGGTCTTTTCAAACAGACCCTCATAGGTCAGCATCAGCGCATTGAAATCATTGTCATCGAGCTGTGCGGACGCAATGCAGTTGATGAAGAGCTTCTTGTCCGCAAACACATTCTGGTGTTCACTGAGGAAGCGCATGCAGTTGAACAGGGTCGCATACTCAATATCATAGAGTCGGTTGTATTTTGCAGCCAGTGCCAGCAGCTTATCGGGCGTGAAATGCTCGCTGCGCATCAGTGCCTCGTAAGCCACGACATTGCCCGTATGGGCATGGATGATCGGCTGGAAATGATAGGTGAGCTGATTCTCTGTCAGAATGGTATGGAACAGCTGCTGCTCACGGTATTCGTCCTTTTTGCGGGCATAATCCTCCTGCGAGAAGCGGGTGATGGGGTTTTTCTGGTCATGCTGGTTCTCAAAGAGCGCAAACTCCGCATAGGATACCAGCTTATTCAGGCTGTTGCCCTCATCGGGGTACAATGCCATGCCCACATACAGCTCCAGACCCGAACGACCGGAATTCTGGATTGCCTGTCCGAAATCATCGGAGATGATGCATTCTGCCACGGCAGTGCGCATCTGTTCAAGCAGCATGCGGACGGTCGCTTCTTCCATATCCACAAAGCAGACATAGAAATTCTGAAAGGATTTCGTGGCAAACAGCACATTGTCGCCTGCAAAGCGGCTCAATGCCTCAGCAACGGACGCCATGCAGTAATTGCTGCTGTTGGCGCTGGAAAAATCCGTTATCTTGTCGAGTCCTGCAACATGGAGCGCTGCAACTGTCAGGCGCTTCGCCTTCTGGATACGGCGCTGCACGAGATTCGAAAACGCCGGGAAACGCAGCATATTGGTCACATCGTCATAATCCTGACGCTCATAATCAGCGATCTGCTGTCCCATACGACGGGACAGCTCTTCTACGAAGCCGATCTCATCGTCGGAACGCTGCATCAGATGCAGCTTCAGATACCGTTTCTCCACGCCGGCACGGAAGACGTAGAGATTCTGCTCGCCGCTGACCGGCTCCGCCGTCAGCTTCTGGATCAGTGCACGGTACTGATCCTTCGGCAGGCTTTTCGGCGCACCGAGAATCCGCTGTGTATTTTCGTCAAGGAATGCAGTCTGCACGGATTCCTTATAAGTAAACGAGCCGATATTGTGGAAAAACCGGATAAAGAGTTTCCAATCCTCTGAGAGGGAGACATTGCTTTGTCTCGTTAAGCGAAAAATACTCATAAACTTGCCCTTTCCTGATGCCGCAGCCGCATTCCGGCAGCAGCAGTCACATATTCTCATCGGGTCGCACAGCAGCCCCCTCTGCTCCTGTGCATGCTTAGTAACATTATAACCGATAGACAGGGGGTTTGTCAATATCCAGTTTGTGAACAATGCGCAGAAAAAATCTTTTCAAAATGCACATCATCCCCTTGACAAATGCTTCCTGCTGTGGTATACTATAACTGTACTAGGATAGATAATACACCTATCACACACAGGACGAAAGGAGGCAACGCATGTTTGACATTGACCTGATGAGCCGTACACCGATTTATGAGCAGCTTTATAAGAAAGTCGTGGAGCTGATTCTCAAGGGCGTTCTGCGGGAGCAGGACAAACTTCCGAGCGTGCGCAGTCTGGCAACGGAGCTGAGCGTCAACCCCAACACGGTCGCAAAGGCATACAGTCTGCTGGAACGTGACGGCATCATTTACTCGCTTGCAGGACGGGGCAGCTTCGTGGCGAAACCCGACAAGCTGCTGGCGCAGGAGCACATCCTGCGGGACTTTGACCATGCCGCATTGGAAGCACTGCGCATGGGCATTGCACGGGAAACACTCATCGAACATCTCAACGCCATCACAGAACAAGAAAAGAAGGAGGAAACGCCATGATGACATTAAAGGGGGCAACCAAGAAATTCGGGGATTTCACGGCGCTCGACGGCGTGGAGCTGGAGATCCCGAAGGGTACGGCATTCGGCCTGCTCGGCTCCAACGGCGCAGGCAAATCCACGATTCTGCGTCTGTTCAGCGGCATCTACAAGCCCGAAGGGGGCGAAGTGCTCATTGACGGGGAACCGGTTTATGACAATGTTGCCGCAAAACAGAAAGTATTCTTTATCAATGATGAAACCATCCAGTTCGGCGGCTATACGCTGCTGGAGCTGAAGAAATTCTATCAGCAGTTCTATCCCAGCTTCTCCGAGGAGATCTTTGCAAGACTGCAGGGCGCCGTCCAGCTGCCCACAAACAAAAAGATCAGCACCTTCTCGAAGGGCATGAAGCGCCAGGCGATCGTGATCATCGGCATTGCCTGCTGCACACCCTATCTGCTGCTGGACGAGGCGTTTGACGGACTCGACCCGACCATGCGTATCATCGTCAAGAAGATGCTGGTCGATGCGATGTGCGAGCGTGAGCTGACCGTGGTCATTTCCTCGCACAACCTCAAGGAGATCAACGAGCTGTGCGATACCGCTGCACTGCTCCACAGAGGAAAGATCATCTTCAACCGTGAGCTGGACAGCTTCAAGGGCAGCGTTCACAAGATCCAGGTGGCATTTGCCGACAAGGAACGTGAGTTTACCAAGGAAGATTTCAAGGATATGCCCGAGATCCTGCATTTCTCCAGAACACAGAGTATTTACCATATCATTGCCAAGGGCGACGAGGCAAGCATCCGCAAGTCGCTCGAACCCCACAAGCCCGTGGTTGCGGATCTGATTCCGCTGTCACTGGAAGAAATCTTTATTTATGAATTGGAGGTGCTCGGTTATGACAGCCAAGTTTTCGCTTAACTCCCTGCCCGGCCGGAACATGAAAAGCACTGTGGCAGAAAACAAAAAACTTATGATCGTAATTTCCATCCTGCAGCTGCTCGGTGCACCCATGATCATGCTTTCCCTGATGCTGGAACTGTGGGAGGAATCCTTGATGGCATATGATTACTATCCCGTCCTCAATACGGAAATGTATGTGTTCATCGGATTTTTCTGCCTCGGTGCAGCAGTGCTGACGGGCATGATCGCTGCAACCTCCGTCTTCCAGGAACTGTGGCAGCGCACCAAGGTCGATATGCTCTACTCCCTCCCCCTGACGGGCAGTCAGCGCTTCACCAGCCATTTTCTGGCGGGCAGCATCGTGTATCTGGTACCCTATGTGATCGCAGTGATCATCGGCTGGATCGTTCTGATCGCCGGCAGCTTCTGCATTGACTTCAGCTCCGAATTTCTGCACATGACCAGAGCGGAATTCCTCGGAGAAGCCTGCAAGTATTACATGCTCGCATCACTGGGTCTGTTCCTGCTGATGGTGCTGTACTATGCGACCACCGTCCTCATCGTCACCTGCTGCGGCACACTCTTTGAGAACATCTACACCACACTGCTGCTCAATTGTCTGGTGCCCGGTACCTTTGCGGCAGTGCTTGGAGTGATCTGCGACAACATCAGCGGCTTCAGCTTCGAGTATCTCTGGCAGCCGATCGGCTATACCAGCCCCGTAGGCGGTCTGATCTACCTGTTCTACCTGCTTGCCGATGCAGAGATGACCTTCATGGAACCCGATGGCTGGAGCGTGGTGGGTACACAGGCAAGCAGCCACGGCATGATTCCGGCATATATCCGCTGGGCGATCGTCATTACGGTGATCATTGCCATCGTCATTGCGGCGGCATGGTACCTCTACAAGCGCCGTCTGGCAGAATCCGTCTCCAAGCCCTATGTGTATCTGGCAGTGTACTATTTCATGCTGACTGCTGTAACCGTGCTCATTCTCTGTCTGCTGAATGCGGATGTCGTTGGTCCTGCACTGCTGATGAGTGCGATCTTCTACTTCATCATGGAAGTCGTGCGCAAGCGTGGCTTTAAGAAATTCTGGCTCTCCGCCATTACCTACGGCGTGACGGTCGCACTGACGATCGGCTTCTTTGCCGCTGTCATTTTCACCAATGCGTTCGGCACCGTTTACCGCATCCCTGCGGCATCCACTGTCAGCTCCGTGCTTGTAGATGTCAGCGGACTGTACGATGATAATCTCTGTCTGGAATACACGGACAAGGATGCCATCAAGGCGATCCAGGAGATTCATCGGGATATCATTGACGATATCAAGCGTGACGACAGCACCACCGAAGCGATCAACGCGCGTATCCGGGAGCAGAATTATGACATTCTCTGCTACGGCAACGAGTATGACTACGGCGACTATGCGCAGTATTACACCATTGATCCGGAATCCTTGAATGAAACGGAGTTTTACAACACCTATTTCCTGCACAACAGCGTATGGTACACGGATGAAATAGGCACCGTATGTGAATATGCCGAGGATTTCTACATGGAGATCATCTATTACACCCATGCCGGCACGGCTGTGCACCGCAGCTACCGTCTCAACACAGATCAGTATCTGAATCTGCTGTGCACACTGTACGAGACCGATCTGTTCGCAGAGGCGGCTGCAAACCGGATGGAAGAACGGCTGAACGAACTCTATGCCGTTTACGATGTGAACAGCGAATCCTATCAATCCAAGGACGTCATCACACTGACCCTTGCCAACGGTCCGTCCTCTCAGGAGCAGTATCTTTACAACGGAATTACCGATATTCTCAAGCTGCGTGACGCTTACTACAACGATCTCAAGAAGATGACAGCGGAGGATTTCCTGCAGAGCGGTCTGTACGGTTCTCTGAACGACATTCCGATCTGGTACAGCTGCACGGAAACGATCGAGCTGCTGCACAGCTACGGTTTCTGGGAATTCAGCACCCCCGAGGTATTCAACTTCCCGGATATTCAGAATCCCTACTATTTTGTTGACAACTACTCCCAGTTCTCCTACGATGCCGTTCCGCTGCGTGTCCGCATCTATGCACCCGGTGATTACATGGGCTGCGGTGAGGAATATCAGACCTATCCGTCCAGCTTCAACTATGTCAAGCCGGACAGCGAGCTGCTGGATCACACCTATTTCTGCTATACAGATGGTGATATCAGCGAACTTGAGCCGGAACTCTATGCACTGCTCAGTCAGCTGTCCCCGATGTACATCAGCAAGGAGCCGCGCTACATGATCGTGATCGACGGTCAGTGGTATGCAGTGCCCCCTGCGTACGAGGATCTTGTACACGAAGTCATTCTCTCCACGGCTGAATAAGCCAAACACCCCCGTTCCTGCGGAGCGGGGGTGTTTTTCTGCACAAAAAATCCCCCGCCGTATGGCGGGGGATCTCAGCTTATTCAGCGTCTTCTTCAGCAGCTTCTTCAACCACAGCATCTTCTGCCGGTGCAGCGTCCTCGGGGATCTCTACATCCAGATCCTCGCTGCAGCAGGTG
>JAZPZJ010000087.1:0-22235 GCA_045544635.1 Oscillospiraceae bacterium | reverse complement strand
TCCCCCTTTTTGGTAAGACCCCTTATAGACGATGAGGTTGATAGGTCTGATGTGTAAGCATGGTGACATGTTAAGCTTGCAGATACTAATCGGTCGAACACTTTTCCTATTCCGAATCTGTTCCTTCAGATTCTCTCCCTTGTTTCATTTGATTCTTTATCTGCTGTTTCCAAGATTTTTCTCAAAAATTTGAGAAAAGGTATTGACAAATCCAAAAAGATGTGGTATAATAAATAAGTGATATGCACCATTAGCTCAGTCGGTAGAGCAACTGACTCTTAATCAGTGGGTCCTGGGTTCGAGTCCCCGATGGTGCACCACGCGGCCCGTTGGTCAAGCGGTTAAGACTCCGCCCTCTCACGGCGGCAACACCAGTTCGAGTCTGGTACGGGTCACCACATCTAAATCGGTGTCTATTGCAAAGAGGTTCCACCCGTTCCCATTCCGAACACGGAAGTTAAGCTCTTTTGCGTCGAAGATACTTGGCTGGTCACGGCCTGGGAAGTTAGAACGATGCCGATATAGATTCCTCTTTAGCTCAGTCGGTAGAGCACTCGGCTGTTAACCGAGTTGTCGTTGGTTCGAGTCCGACAAGGGGAGCCATGAAAGCTGAAGTAACGTAAAATTGTTACTTCAGCTTTTTTGTTATCTTTGTTCGCAACATATCGTTGATATAAAACAACAAACCGTTGAAATTGAAGAAACAACATTGCTTGCATTCAACGTAGAATTGTGCTATAATGGTATCAATGAGGAAATCCGGAATTTCTTATTGCACAGAATACAATGCGCCGTTGTTTCATAAGGGGGGGAATCATGGGTTCACAGTTCAGTCAGAATCTGACAAAATTCAGAAAGCGCAGTGGTCTGACGCAGGGGCAGCTTGCTGCTAAGCTCAATGTCACGCCGCAGGCGGTTTCCAAATGGGAGAACGGCAGTTTGCCGGATACCGAATTTCTTCCGAAAATCGCAGGAATTCTTGGCGTGTCCATTGATGTACTGTTTGGATTGGCGGAGGATCGCTCAGGAAGCGATCTGGAGCAGATGATTGCTGACCATATCCGTCAGACGCCGCAGAAGGAACGTGCCGACGTGGTCATGAAGCTCTTCTATGCGGTTCTGTCCGCCTATAACGATTATAAACTCTCTGCGCCCCGCTATCCCGAAAATCTGGAACTGGAGACCTATGCAGAGCTGAAAACGGATCATGAGACTGCGATCGCACGCCTTAACGATGATCTGAAATATTTCTGTTTTCTGAAAGTGCCTGAAAATGGCGTGAACAGTTATACGGAAGCTACCGAAAACATGGTGCATTTATTCAGAACGCTTGGAAACGAAGATGCGATCACGATCATCCATTACCTTGGCAGCGGCTACCGCAACAGAATGCAGTCGCTCGAGTACATTGCACAGCAGGTGGAGCTCCCCGTTCCCCGTGTCCGTAAAGTCATGGATAATCTCGATCGGTTGGGGATCGTGTGGCGCATTTCTGCGGATATTTCCGATCAGCATCCGTCCATCATCTATGGATACAGCTACAATACCGTGCTTACTTGTCTCCTGGTGCTGGCGAAGTCTATTTCAAATTATATTCGTTTCCATGATATGTGCATTGAACCTTACACCCGTGGACCATTCCGTTCTCAGAAAGCGGAGCAAAAGGGTCCTGTTCCGCAGGCGTCCTTCTGGGAGAATGCTGAAGATTGTGAAGAAACCGTTGAGGAGGAGTTATCATGAAGAAATGCAAACCCATGCTTGCAGCAGTGATGGTGATGGCTGCAGCGCTGACTGCACCCTTTCAGAGTGTGCATGCAGCCGGAGATTATGACATGAATATTCAAATTGATCTTGGCAGTGAAACCAAGGCGATCAGCCCGTACATTTATGGTATCAACCAGTACGGCAATCAGAGCAACTATAAAACGGTCGCTGCGACTGCAGTTCGTCAGGGCGGTAACCGTATGACCGCTTACAACTGGGAGAACAATGCTTCCAATGCCGGTTCCGACTGGAAGTACAGCTCTGACAATAACCTTTCCAATTCCGATGATCCGGCGGACTGCGTACAGGTGCTGTCAAAGGAAGCGGAAACCTATGGCATTCCCTATAAGCTGACCACCCTGCAGATGGCAGGCTATGTGTCTGCGGATAAGGATGGCACGGTAGAGGAATCCGAGGCAGCTCCCTCCGCACGATGGAATGAAGTGGTACTGACAAAGGGCAGTGCATTTGCAGACACGCCCGATCTGACCGACGGCAAGGTCTACATGGATGAGTATGTCAACTACATCATCAATACACTGGGTGATTCCACAACTGCAACCGGTATCCAGGGCTACAGCCTTGACAACGAACCGGCGCTCTGGCATCATACCCACAGCCGTATGCATCCGAATCCGATCACCATCGAGGAATTGTGCAGCAAGTCCGTAGAGCTGGCAACCGCTGTCAAGAAGCTTGACCCGAATGCGGATATCTATGGTCCTGCTCTTTTCGGTTACATGGCATTCGTTTCTCTGGCGGATGATGAGAGCAGCAATGAATGGGAAACCATCAAGGCGGAAAATAACTATCACTGGTATCTCGACTGCTATCTTGATCAGATGAAGCAGGCGTCCGATGCATCCGGTGTTCGTCTGCTGGATGTACTGGATATCCACTATTATTCCGAAGCAATTGGTCAGTGCCGTGTTGCAAACTGCAACGACAGCAGCCACACAGAATGTGCAAAGGCAAGAATGCAGTCCGTGCGCTCCCTGTATGAGGAAGGCTACATTGAAAACAGCTGGATCGGTCAGTGGGGTCAGGAGAATCTGCCGATTCTTCCGAATGTACAGGCTTCCATTGACAAGTACTATCCGGGCACAAAGCTTGCGATCACTGAATATAACTTCGGCGGTGAGGATCTGAGCGGTACCATTGCAGAGGCAGAAGCACTCGGCTGCTATGCCGATGCCGGTGTGTATATGGCGTCCATCTGGAGCGGCAATCATTATCAGTTCGCAGGTATCAACCTCTATACCAATTATGACGGCAAGGGCGGCAGCTTCGCCGATCAGCTCGTGCCGACCAAGACCGATGATGTATCCCTCGCAAGTGCTTATGCAGCGATCAATGGCGACGACCAGAGTGTTGTGACTGCCATGATCACAAATAAGGATATGGAGAATGCTGAAAATGCAGTTATTTCTCTGAATAATTCCAATACGACTTATGAAGCAGCTGCTGTTTATGCAGTTTACGGTGATTCCTCCGATATCCGCCTGCTTGAAGTGATCGACACCGTGGAGAACAATGTGGTTAATGTGACACTGCCCGCATATTCTGCTGCAATGGTTGTCATCACCGATGATGCGTCCGATTTTGAAGGACTTGAGGTCTATGATCCGGATCAGTATCAGCAGGAGATCGTGACCTATGACGATCCGCAGAGCATGATCAATGCCAACGGTTTTGTTGAAGTGCCGATCACCGATCCGGAGCATCTGAAGGAAATCAGGATCACTGCAGATGTTACCTCCAGCGCAGGTTCTACCTGGGGCAATGCTGGCTGCGCAGTCGGCATCAATGCGATTGCCAAGGATGGCACCGAGTTCTGGACATCCAAGACCTATAATCTCAAGCTTGGTTCCGGCTCTACTGCAACAATTCTGTTTGACGGCACACTGGATAACGAATCCACCACCGTTGAGGCAGTCGTTGCGGATGGAAAGGTTGAGCTGCAGAAGTGGTGGGATTCCTCCGAAAAGATGGAGGCAGGCGTGGACGATGTGATCTCTGTGAACTATACACAGATTCAGGTCGTTTATGAGTATGAAAGCGGCACCGATCCGACACCGGAGCCGACACCGGAACCCGATACTGAGCCGACAACAGATCCCGAGCCGCAGCCGGAAGCTGAATACGGTGATGTCAATGAGGATGGTACAGTGGATGTACTGGATATCATTGTACTGAACAAGTTCCTGCTGGGCGGCGGCAGCCTCTCTCCCCAGGGCAGCATCAATGCTGACGTGGATATGGACGGCGTTGCAACACCGAATGATTCTCTGAATATCATGAAATTCATCGTCAAGCTGATTGATGAAATGCCTGTGTAAAGCTGCTGCATATTGTATAAAAGCCAAGGAAGCCAGTTCCTCTGAAACCGGCTTCCTTTTTTATTCTGATAAATCCATGAAAATGATACATAATATAGATAGCTTTTTGCAAATCATTTTTTGGAGGAGAAATCGGATGGAACAGAACAAAACGCCATGCATCGTCTCGCCGCTCAACGGCAGAGCCGTGCCGCTGGAGCAGGTGCCCGACCCTGTGTTTGCGGAAAAAATACTGGGGGATGGCTGTGCAATTCTTCCGGCGGACGGCAGAATCTGCAGCCCCGTGGATGGTGTTGTTACCGGTATTGCGGAAACGCACCATGCCTATGGCTTTCAATCGGATGACGGTCTTGAGGTGCTGGTGCATTTCGGACTTGAAACCGCCGCACTGCATGGCGAGGGCTTCACGCCGCTGGTGAAGGTCGGTGATCGTGTCAGCGCAGGGGATCCGGTTGCAGAGGTGGATCTTGCACTGCTCCGGGAAAAGGGCATTGACACGACAACGCCCGTGCTCATCACCGATGGGGCGCAGGAGGAGGATCTGCTGATCACAAGGGGCAGCGTGCAGGTCGGGGATGCGCTCATTTCCGTTGGCGCCGAAGCGCTGCGTGCATCTGCCGCAGAGCCCGTCCGTGCAGAAGAATCTCCGCAGAAGCCACGCTTCGGTTTTGATACCCTCCAGAAGCTCGGCAAGGTGCTCATGGTGGTCATTGCCGTCATGCCGGCAGCCGGACTGATGATCAGTATCGGCAAGCTGATCGCCATGGCGGATGCCGCTGCTGCCGTGACGGTCGGCGGTGTACTGGAGAACATCGGCTGGGCGATCATCAGCAACCTGCATATCCTCTTTGCTGTGGCGATCGGCGGTTCGTGGGCAAAGGAACGTGCCGGCGGCGGTTTTGCGGCACTTCTTGCCTTCATTCTCATCAATAATATCACGGGTACGGTGTTCGGCGTGTCGAATGCGATGCTCACCGATGAAAACGCAGTCGTGCACTCGCTCTTCGGACAGGAAATGCCCGTGGCGAATTATTTTACCTCCGTGCTGGGCAGTCCCGCACTGAATATGGGCGTGTTTGTCGGTATTATCTCCGGTTTTCTCGGCGGCATTGTCTATAACAGATTCTACAATTTCCGCAGACTGCCGGACGCCCTTTCCTTTTTTAATGGAAAACGTTTCGTGCCGCTGGCGGTGATTTTCTGGTCAGTGATCGTTTCCCTTGTCCTGTCGGCTGTATGGCCGGTGGTGCAGTCCGGTATCAATGCCTTCGGCATCTGGATCGCAGGGTCAGCGGATACGTCCCCCCTCCTTGCGCCGTTCATCTACGGTACCCTTGAGCGTCTGCTGCTGCCGTTCGGTCTGCATCATATGCTTACGATCCCCATGAATTACACTTCCTTCGGCGGCACCTATGAGATCCTCACCGGCGCCAATGCAGGCACTGTGGTGTTCGGGCAGGATCCGCTGTGGCTTGCATGGGTGACGGATCTGATCAATCTGCGCAGTGCCGGTGATACGGCTGCCTATGAAACGCTCCTGACAACGATCATCCCGGCACGCTTCAAGGTCGGACAGATGATCGGTGCGACCGGACTTCTGCTGGGCTTTGCACTGGCGATGTACCGCCGGGTGGATGCGGACAAGCGGAAGAATTACCGTTCTATGTTCTTCTCCGCCGCACTTGCCGTTTTTCTCACAGGTGTGACGGAACCGATCGAGTTTATGTTCATGTTCTGCGCACTGCCGCTGTACCTTGTGTATGCCGTGCTGCAGGGCTGTGCCTTTGCGCTGTCGGGTGTGATTGATCTGCGCCTGCATTCCTTCGGCAATCTGGAGTTTCTCACCCGGATCCCCATGTCCGTCAAGGCGGGACTGACGGGGGATATCGTCAATTTTCTCATCAGTTCCGTTGTTTTCTTTGCGATCGGCTATTTCGTGGCATATTTCCTGATCGGCAGATTCCGCTATGCCACCCCCGGCAGACTCGGGAACTACACCGCAGGTCCGTCGGACGAGGATCCTGTGCGCAGCGGCGGCACAGCAGGCAGTGCGGACAGCCAGCCCGAACGCATCATTGCCCTCCTTGGCGGCAGGGAGAATATTACCCTCGTCGATGCCTGTATGACAAGACTGCGTGTCACGGTGAAGGATCCGGCACTTGTGGCGGACGCTGCCGCATGGAAAGCGGAGGGCGCACTGGGGCTGCTGCAGAAGGGCACGGGCATTCAGGCGGTCTATGGCCCCAAAGCCGATGTCCTCAAATCCGATATCAATGATCTGTTGTAAGGGGCGACTGCCAGAATTTGGATACTGTAGTCGAAAATCGGGACAGTGCTTTGTTGTGTTTTCACAAATTTCAAGAAGCACAAAGCGATCTCGTTGACAAATCTGTAGAAGATATGCTATAATGAATTTGATTCATGCATATGCAAGTCCTACGGACAGAAAGAAGGTATCCGAATGAATAAGAAAGCCTTTGCCGTGATGACGGCAGTCACGATGCTTTGCGCTGCAGTGACTTCCCTGAAGCCTGCGGATGTGATCCATGCAGCGGATTCTTATGATGTGGAAGTATCCGTTGATCTGAACAGCTACCGCAAGCCCATCAGCCCCTATATCTACGGTGTCAACAGCGATTTCCGCAAGGAGGAGTATCTCTATGATGCGGATGCAACCTCGGCACGGCAGGGCGGCAACCGTTTCTCGGGCTATAACTGGGAGACAAATTTCTCCAATGCAGGACGTGACTATTATCACTATTCCGACCAGTATCTGGTGGATTTCAATAAGGACGAACTCGCCATCCCCGGTGCGCCGGCACTCGGCTTTGCACGGGAGGCGGCAGAAAAGAATGTTCCTTATAAAATCACCACCATCCAGATGGCGGGCTACGTTGCGGCGGATGATGCCGGTGAGGTGCTGGAAACAGAGAAGGCACCCTCCGACCGCTGGATCGAGGTCAAGGCACGCAAGGGCAGTGAATTCTCACTGACGCCGGATAAAACCGACGGCTATGTGTATATGGATGAGTATGTTAACTATCTCGTGCAGAACCTCGGTGATGCGACAACCGCAACGGGGTATCAGGCATACAACCTCGACAATGAACCTGCACTCTGGGATGCGACGCATGCATATATGCATCCGGATCCTGTGACCTGCGAGGAGATCGTCACCAAGTCCATTGACTTCTCCTCCGCCATCAAGGACGTCGATCCCCATGCAGAGATCTTCGGACTTGCCCTCTTCGGTCTGGGCGCCTATACGAATTTTGCAGAAGCACCCGACTGGGCAGAGCATTCCGATGAATACAACTGGTTTATTTCCTATTATCTGGATGAAATGCGCAAAGCCGAGGAAGAACACGGCAAGCGTCTGATCGACGTGATCGACGTGCACTATTATTCCGAAGCAAAGGGACAGTGCCGTGTGACAGAGTGCGAGGATGCAACGCATACGGACTGCATCGACGCCAGATTACAGTCGCCCCGCACCCTCTGGGATCCGATGTATATCGAGAACAGCTGGATCGGCAACGGACTGCAGGGCTACCTCCCCGTGCTCAAGACCGTGAACGATTCCATTGACACCTACTATCCCGGTACCAAGCTTGCCATGACCGAATACAATTTCGGCGGCGGCAGCCATATCTCCGGTGCAGTTGCACAGGCGGATGCACTCGGCGTCTTTGCGGAACAGGGCGTATATGTGGCAAACCTCTGGAACGTCTGCTCCTCCATGGAGTATCATCTGTCTGCGATCAACCTCTATACCAATTATGATGGAAACGGTGCTGCATTCGGTGATACGCTTGTCGCATCCGAGACCTCCGATCTTGAAAAGGCAACCTCCTATGCTGCCATCGACGGTGCAGATCCCTCCAGAGTAACACTGGTACTGACCAACAAGAGTCAGACCGAAACACAGAATGCTGCCATCACGCTCGCTTCCGATGCGGATTACAGCAGTGCGAAGGTGTACGGGATCACGGGCAGCTCTCCCGAGATCCGGCTCCTGCAAACCGTGGACAGCATCGAGAACAACAGCTTCAGCCTTGAAATTCCTGCACTTTCCGTGGTGCAGATCGAGATCAATGCAGATGATGCAGCCATCCTTGGCGACGTCAATGCGGACGGTACGGTGGATACTGCGGATGTGCGTGCGCTGAATGATTACCTCCTCGTAAAGCCCGATGCTGAGATCGCCTTTGCACAGGCGGATCTGAATGCGGACGGCATCGTGAATGCATATGATCAGGCGTTCCTCAAACGCCGCCTGACTGTCTGGAACACACCGCCCGTTACAGAGAACATTGTAGCGTTCTGGTGGACAAAGGCGGGGCAGTGGCGCATCAAGAACGGCATGGGCGGTACAACGGTTCTGTGTACATTCCGGGGCGAACCGGGCAATCAGCTGAACCTTGGCTTCGGCTACTGGGATGCAACAGCGGTTAATGCTGAAACCGGTGCGACCGGAAAATGGATCCATGATGATACCACCAAGCTCGGCAAGTTCACGTTCGATGAAAACGGCGAGACGGTAGTTCCTATCAGCATCCCCGTGGGGGCCTCCAGCGTGGAGATCATGACCTATAATCACACCACAACGGATGCAAGCGGCACGATCATCCAGCTCGATAAGGATTCCTTCACACTGGAGAAAGTGGTGCTGGAATAAATTGGCAGAACAAAGCGAAAAACTGACCCGGAGTGCTGCGGACACTCCGGGTTGTTTTGGTTAATTTCTGTCGTATTTCACAATTTGTTCAGAGATTTTGTTGTAGTGCTTTCGAAAAATACGTATTGTAAAATTAGATTTGGCAAAATGCACAATTTGCATACCCATTTCATGATGGATTGATAGAAAAGTGTGCAGGATGCACAAGCGCACTTGACAGGAACGATTAAATCCTGTATAATATAAAATATGATACGATGATAAAATTATAGCGTTTTTAGGATGTGATTTCACGGCTATGACCGATAAAGAAGTAAGAAGACTGAAAAGAGCGGATTTGCTGGAAATTCTGTTTTATCTGCAGAAAGAAACAGATGCGCTCCGACAGGAAAACGATAACCTCAGACAGCAGCTTGCCAGCCTTTCCACAACACACCGTATGGCGGCGGAAGACCTGGAACAGGTGCTTGACGCTGTGAAGACGGCTGTACAGGAAGCTGTGCAGAACAAAACAGAGGCATAACCTATGGCAGAAGAAATGAAAACAGAGATGCAGGAGCAGCCTGCAGAGCGTGATCTGCCGTCTGCGGAACAGCTGGATGCGGAAATCAAAAAGATCCGCTACCGCAGAAAGTTCATCAAGACGTTTCGTGACACAGTCAATTCCCTGCTGGTGGTTGCAGCGATCGCAGTACTGATCTCGATGCTGTTCCTACCGCTGCTGCGTGTGACGGGAACGAGCATGACGCCGACGCTGATCAATGATGAGCTGGTGATCTGCAATAAGACAGGCAACTTTGAATGCGGCGATATCGTGGCATTCCATTATAACAACAAAATCCTCCTGAAGCGTGTCATCGGCACGGCAGGGGATTGGATCGACATTAAAGAAGACGGTACGGTTTATGTGAACGGAGACGAGTTGATTGAACCGTACGTTGACGACAAGGCATACGGGGAATGTGATTTGGAATTTCCGTATCAGGTTCCTGATAATCGAATTTTTGTCATGGGCGATCATCGCTCCACTTCTGTAGACAGCCGTTCCAGTGTTGTAGGCTGTGTGGCAGACGAGTACATCATCGGAAAAGTATTTTTCCGGGTATGGCCTTGGGAGAGCATCGGACCGCTCTAAACCTCAGAGAGAAATAATCAGAAAGGGAGGGAAAATCCGTGAAAGAATTGCAGTACATTCTTAACAATTATCTGCTGAACAAAGGCAAACAAAAGAAATACCTCGCATTTGTACTGGCACTGTCCATGCTCGTTTCTTTTGCGGTGCCGCTGAGCCTGATTCAGCCAGCGGATAGTATGACAATCCAGACAAGCCCGTTGGCAGATAGGTTGGCGGGGGATGGATTTACAACAGTTGTAAAAGACGTTCCTGATAACGCGGTAGACTTTGAACCCAAGATTACAGTAGTCGGCGTAGAATGGAGTGTTGAGACTTCGGATTCAAAAACTGGCGCATTTACTGTAAAATATGCATTTGGTGCTAACAGCGGTGTTGGTTATGAAGTGGAAGTACAAGACGGAGAGACAGTAAAAACAATCTATCAGCCGTATATTTACATGCAGCTGCCGGAGAACATGGTAATCATCGAAGACGTCTATGATACCAATAACGCAGTTGATGATGAAACAGGCGGATGGGATGCGTACTTTACTAAATTTATCGGACAGGATATCGAGGGCGCCGATGGTACTGCTGGTTATTATTCCATTAATACGGATGGCTTGATTGTCATTCGTTTCACGGACTTGTACCTGAAGTATCTCGATTCGAGAGGCGGAAAGTTTCAAGGTTCATTGAAATTCGATGGTCAGGTTAACCGTGCTGATAATGCCGATGGCGACCAGGTACTGGATTTCGGTGACGAGAAAGTTGATGTAAAGGTTGAGTTCCCGGATAAGAATCCGGAAGTAACAAAGACCAGCAATCTTACATATAAACAGAATGGATGGACTAGAACTCCTGTAGTCACATGGACAGTAACCATTACAAATCCGAACAAATATACGGATCTGACCGGTTACCAACTGGTGGATAGTAAGTTTGACGGTGCAACGCTGACAACCGATCCTGCAAATGTGGGTACGTTGAGTGGTAACATATTTACCTTTAATTCAACAGCAAATAAATCTGATACAATCACACTTACATATGAGAATGAGATCGATCAGAGAGAATTGGAAACGGCGAACGGTAATTTCAATAATACCGCAACACTGTATCAGCCGGACGGCACAACTGAAGTTGATCATGATACAGCAGACCAGTACATTAATCCGGAACAAGGTAAAGCAACTGTTAATAAGTCCGGTAAGCCTTCCTATCAGGTAGACGGTTCTCTGGATACGGTTGAATGGACAATTGAAGTCAGCAATGCATACGGACTTACTGTTATGAATTATGGAAGCTGGGATCCTTATATAATTAAGGACCAGGCAATTAAAAATGCAACAGAAATCACAGTGTATGATGGAAACGGAAACGTACTTGATTCTGGTGATGGGGTGGAAATTGATAAGGCTAATGGAACGATTTCAATTAACAATTGGCAGATTTCCACAGCCAAGATCGTTTACCGTACATCCTTTACAGATGCGACGGGTACTGCAACGAATGAAGTATCTGTACATCCTTCCAATCCGAATAATACCCCTGATGATAGTGACAACGACAACGATGTTTACTACGACGAAACCGACCTTTTCACCGTTCAAAAGAATGATGGCCAGTGGGATGAAAATCTGCAGGCAATCAAGTGGACGGCAACTGTAAAGGTTGGTTATACCAATCAGAACAGTGTGGATACACTGGAGGGTTATAAGATTAGTGATACGCTCGCATCACAGATCACAGGCGATGTGAAAGTGATTGCAGCACAGAAAGATTACGTTGGTGTTAATGACCTTAGTAATATTTCAATCACCAAAAACGGTGATAGCTACATCATTCATGGTGATGTCGATCAGGTTTCCTTCGAATACTACACCAAGCTGACGGATGTGCAGAAAGCGGAGCGTCTGAATGGTAATCTTACTATCGAAAATTCCATGACAGTAACACCGCCGGATGCCAACGACGTTACGGAAACCGATAAAGGTTCTGCGTGGATTTCTGGCGTATCCAACTCCTTCAACAAGACAATTACCTCCAACAGCTATGAGAGCGAAGTAGGTAAATTTGACGAAGATAAGCCTAGCACACAGCAGACCAAGACCATTGATTGGCAGCTGGATCTGCGCCAGTATACTGGTTTCAAGGATAAGCTGCTGGTCGATGTGATGACTGCTTCTGACGGCGATGAGCATTCTATGCTTCCGTCGCAGGGCGGCAGTGGAATCGTTGTTCAGGCGAAAACAGCAAATGGTAATTTTGAGACCCTGAAAGAGGGCACAGATTTTACAATCAAGTATTATTCTGATAAAGAACATACACAAGAGATCACAAACTTTACAAGTCAGAGTACCTCTGCAAAAAGTTTTGAGATCATTTTTAAAGATACCATTGATCAGAAAAATTACATCGACGTAAAAGTAAACTACAGTACTACCGCTGATGTAACGAATGTTGAGAAGGGTACGACCGGTACATTCTCAAATACTGCACAGTTCAATGGTGAACCGTCTGCCAATTCTCCCACCTACACTTTTGAACGCACCAATCCTTCGGTTGCTAAAATTAACGTTGGTATGACAAAGGAATGGGTGAATGACAATGCATCACTTCGTCCGGGCAGTATTTTGGTACAATTGGAACGTTGGAACAATGATACCCAGCAATGGGATGCTTATGGCGAAGTACAAACAGTGAGTGCGTCCGATAACTGGTATCACCAGTGGACAGATCTTCCGCAGCATGATTCAACAGATGCCAAGAATCCTTATTATTATCGTGTTGTTGAGGTAGTACTGGTAAATGGTGAGTACGTTCCTGCGACAAAGGACAATACCAATTATGATGTTACTTATGACAATACGAACGGTATTACCCAGACAGGCAACTTGACAATTACAAATACTTGGCAGTACATGGGACTGACGGTGAATAAGGACTGGCAGCAGGATCTTTATGATTACAGACCCACTGCTACCATTGAGATCTGGAAGCGTGTGAATGGCGTTGAGACTTTGGTTGAGACGATTCCGCTTGAGAAGCCGAATACTTCTATCACAAGACCGATGCTCCCGAAGTACGATGCTGATGGAAACGAGATTTATTATTTCGTTAAGGAAGTAATCCCGGAAGACGGAAGCTTTGCTTATGATGTATCTTATTCCAATAATAATGGTATCAACGATACTGGCACAATTACGGTAACCAATACTTGGAAGAACATGAATGTGGCTGCACAGAAGAATTGGGTAAGCGATGATGCAAGTAAGCGACCTGCTTCTGTAACGCTGGTTCTGATGAAACGTCTTGAAGGTGAAACAAACTGGACACAGGTAGAAGGCGTAGAAGAAAAGGTAATAACCAAGAATGAGAGTGGTAGTTTCACTAATGCGGTATGGAACAATCTTCCTCAGACAGAATCCGGCAAGAAGGTTTATTACCGTGTAGTAGAAAAGAACACCGAAACAGGTGAAATCTATGCAGATGGTGCTGTAACTTCTGATGGTTATCAGGTTTCCTACGATGCGACAGGTAAAAACGGTGCGGGCACGCAGACAGTGCAGCTGACGAATACCTGGACAAAGATGGATGTTGTCGGCAACAAGATCTGGAACGATAATAATGCTACTTCCAAGCGTACAGGTCCGATCACATTCGTTCTGATGCAGAAAACCGACACAGGCTGGACGCCTGTTGAAGGACAGGCAAAAATCACACGAAACGTTGTGAATGGTCAGCTTGATGGCGAAATCAGATGGAACGACCTGCCGGTAAAGGATAGCAACGGCAATCCGATCTACTATCGTGTAGAAGAAGAAAATGTTCCCGATGGTTATGTGGCATCTTATGATGAAAATGGTGTGAATGGTATTGGCACGCAGACAGTGCAGCTGACAAACACCTGGACATTGACAGATGTTACTGCCAATAAGATTTGGAAAAATGATACACCTAACAAGGATCGCCCCGATTCCATTACATTTGTATTGAAGCAGAAGATCGAAAATGTAGATTCTGATTGGGTATCTGCAGGTAAAGATCCGATCACATTACAGATTGATGATAATGGTAATATTCAGGGCACGGCAACATGGGAAAATCTTCCGACAATGAACGGTAATAACAAAATTTATTACCGTGTAGAAGAAGTAGACATCAAAGCAGGTTATGTGCCTGAATATTCTGAACTGGGTGTACATGGTGTCGGTGAAAAATATGCGACAGTGATCAATACCTGGACAAATATTGACGTAACCGGACAGAAAAACTGGAAGGATGATTACGGAAATGAATCTCAGAGACCGGCGATCACGCTGGTTCTGGAGCAGAGACTTGACGGCACTGACAGCTGGACTCCAGTAAAAGATGCAGAGAAGAAGCCGCTGACCAATGATGGTAATGGTAACTTCGGCACAGCCGTATGGAATAATCTTCCGAAGACTGACACTGATACAGGTAAGGCAATCTACTATCGTGTTGTTGAGGAAACCATTCCTGCTGGATATGAAGCAACTTATGACAATACTGGTACCAATAGCACTGGTACAGTATATCTGACAAATACCTATGTCAAGATTAAGGTTGCAGTAAGAAAGCAATGGGTGGATACCGGTTCGAAAGATATTCTGGTACAGCTGCAGCAAAAAGAAGGCGAAAACGGCGAATGGACGAATTACGGTACTCCTCAGACGGTAAGTGGTTCCAACAACTACTATGAGTGGACTGATCTTATGCCGTATAACAATGACAAAACACCGTACTATTACCGTGTTGTTGAAGTTGTACAGGTACAGAATGATGATGGTACAACATCATATGATCCGGCTACAAGTGAAAATACCGATTATGTAGTTACCTATTCAAGCAACAACGAAAATGGTATCAATACTTCCGGTGAACTGACAATCACAAATACCTGGGAGAACATGAACCTGACTGTTTATAAGCAGTGGCAGGGCGACAGCGGATATGAATCCGAACGTCCGAATAAAATTGAAGTCAAACTGCAACAGAAAATCGGCGAGAATGGCGAGTGGACCGATGTAAATACGGAACACAAGTACATTCAAACAGAGAGTTGGGCTCAGAATAATAATGCTTACACTTCTGTAACATGGGAAAATCTTCCGAAGACGGATGAAGAATCTGGGGAATCGATCTACTATCGCGGCGTCGAAGTAGCCTGCTATCGTGACGAAGCTCTGGTCGATGATGAAAATTATACTGCAAGTTCGGATGTAAACGGGAAGAATGAAACCGGTTCTGTGAACATCACAAACACGTATAATTATCTGAAATTAACCGCAAATAAGAACTGGGCAGGAGAAAACAACAATACATCTTATCGACCGGGCACTATCACGTTCATTCTTGAGCGCAGAACAGGCGCACAAGATTGGACAGCAGTTACAGATCAAAATCGTGAACTGACCAAGGACAATCAGTATGCAGCTGTAACATGGGAAAAACTCCCGATTGCAGATCCGGCAGGTAATCTATACGATTACAGAGTGGTGGAGGCTCCGGTGGAAAATTACAAATCGTCCGATCCTGATCCGAATGGAACCAACGTCAATAGTTCTGTTAGACAGTTTACGATTACCAACACACTCATCCCGCCGTACAGCAAGAGTCCGGTAATGCCGATTGCGAATACTGGAGGTGACTCTAATGGATATGGTGTGACCCAGACAATTACGGAAATTTCCGGTAACCGAATTACTCCGAGTCAGCTTAAGGACTGGGTTGTAGAGACGGTATTAATCGATGGAACTTCGACGGAATGTTATATTTTCAAGTGGAAGGTAGATCTGTCCAACAGTTATGATTACAAATTTCATGACATTTTGCCGACTGATGCTGTAATTTACGCTGAAAATGGCTATATGCCTACATTGACATGGGCGGATAAGGTTTCTACTGAGTTTGGTAGACAAAATGGGTATGCAAAAATCCATGTGTATCCCCATAGTTGTAACGAATGTGCGGAATATATAAATTGTGCATATTTTGATTTAACTCCTTGGTGGAAGCCTGTATCGTTGACTTATTGCACAGCAATTCCCAAATCCATCGTAGATAAGGCGATTGAAGATGATGGTTACTACACTATCACCAACCAGATCAAGAGTGACGATGACAGCAAATACAAATCTTCAACGCTCCAGGTCAAGGAATCTTCCGGTACGCTGGATAACGGTTTGATTGATAAAGGATATATTGGACTTGAATCTGATGGACGTAAAGGTATTGTCAGATACAGTCTGATTGTCAACCCGGATGGTAAAACACTTTCCAGTGATGGTATGTTGGACATCACAGATATCTTCGAAATTATAGGCTACAAAGAAGGTGTTCTGGATGATCGTACAACTGAATGGAATAATCAGAATCAGATTTACTATACATACTGGGAAAACAAAATAACCTTTAAAACCGGTGTGGAAAGTTATAAGGCTGGTTCTCAGGTTGTTCTGGAATTATACGGTATAGCTGGAGAAAGCGTTTTCCCGGACAATTATGTTGCTCCGGAGGGAATCAAGCTTGAGCTCTTGGATGCAAAAGGAAAGGTTATTCAGGCTGCGGACAAGATGGTTTATGATTCCGAGGGTAAAGCAACCCTGAGGGTTACAACTGTAACTGAACAGACGAGCGAGTTCAACATTACAATTGCTAATAGAGACACAAATAATAATAATCTCACGCTGATTAGTGCAGGACTTGCAAAAGACCCAGTTTATGCTTCTGGTCTGGTAGACGCAGAGCTGAATGACATTCTGATTCAGAAACTGGATGTAAATGGTAACGTTATTGAAAATGGCGAGCTTCTTCCTTCACAGTATTCTTATTTGAATGAGACAAAGGAGGAGGTAGTTACTACAGTTGATGATTATACCGATGATTGGAAAAATTGGATAGCAACTTATAACAATGGTAGTTATACATTTTTGACATGGCAGAATGGTAAAGTTTTTCCTGCCGGTATGGAATTCATTCTTGAGGTAGAAGGTACACCGAATGCATTGGTATCTCCGACAGTTGTAAATAATGTATCTGGAATTTTTGTTGAAGCAGAGAATAGCGTATATGATGCTGACGGAAAAGCAACTCTGCGGATTTACACTAAAGATGGCGTATCAGATATCAATGATTTTACAATTAATACCCAGAATACAAATTCGAAGAATTATACTTTGACCAGCGCAGCAATTACAACCCACGAATACTTCACCGAGAATCACCTCAATATTTCAATTCCGGACGAAACTCCTCTGAAAATCACATATTCCTACAAACTCAAGACAAACGAAAAAACACCGTCCGTACTCAGTGATCGTGCTGAGATAGGACAGAAACCGCCGGTTGGTGATACGATCATCACAAGCAATGAAGCATCTCTGAAGACGGGCAATGGTACAGCAAGTGACTCTGAGGATGAGCTTGATTTTATCATTAATTCGTCAACTGGTACAGTTCAGTCTGTTGAATCTCCTAAGATTCAAAAGGTTAACGTTGCAAACTATTCTATTAACGATCTGGTCGCAGTTTTTAAAATTGCGAAGTATGATTCGGAAATTGAGAAGTGGGTTTATGCAACTGGTATCGAGGATGTACTGGACGAAGGCGAAGTGGTATCGCACATACTCACCTATGGTGCGGAAGAAGCGGGTACTTTGATCCCGGCGAAGGCAGTTGATTTAGAAGTAACCGGAAGCTTCACAGTAACATTTGAGGATGGCGTACTGTACAAGCTGATTGAGACACAATCACCGAATGGTTATGTACAAACCGATTGGGTTTCTGCAGATGAGACAACGCTCGCAATGATGGATGCGTTTACGACCTACTTCGTTTATAATGGTGACGCAACCAATCTCCCGGATGGTTTGACTGCAAATGACGTACAAGTACTCGAGGTTAACAAATCCCTCACAATTCCGAACTACGAGCTGATTGATATCGGTGCGAACAAGACATGGTCTACTGTGCCGACAGAAGCAGCGAGTGTAAATCTGGAGCTTTGGTGGTCTGATGTAAAGTCAAGTTCCATCCCGGCTGCTGCAAAGAAAGTGGATCCGGCAGAACTGGGTCTTGCAGATGATTTCTCGGCGGACTACACATTGACAAGTACTGAAGACGCAGACGGAAATCTGACATGGTCGAACCCGAAGATCTGGACTGACCTGCCGAATGGTAAGGATGGCAAGCCGATTTACTACTATGTAAAGGAAGTATCCTACACAATTGGCGATCAGACATATCTGATTAATGCTGATGGCAGCTCGACTGGTGACTTTAAGCCGACTTATTCCAATAATGCGGTGAACAAGGATGCAGCGGGCGCCGGAACGGTATCCATCATGAATACCGAAGGTATGATCGTTGAGAAACTCTGGAGAAATTCGGATGGTACTGTAAAGGAAACGGGTATTCCGGTAAGCGAGATCCAGTTCAATCTGTATGGCATTAACAATGGTGTGATGACCACTAATCCGATTTACAGCGGTACGCTTAAAAAGGATGAAGGTTGGCGCATGAAGATCCCGTCCACGGTCGAATTGACAAATTATGATTCGTATCGTATCGAAGAGGTTCTGACAGATGAGCAGAAAGTTGACCTGTATGGTTACGTTGTCAGCGATATTTACAATATCAATGGCGCATCCGGTGTGATTACTCTTGTCAATAAGGATAATTCCCCGACGGAGATTGATGTTTCAGTCACCAAGAGATGGTCCGACGATGCAGATCACAGTACGGATGTAATCACCGTAAACCTCTGGCGGACTACAACGTATAAGAGTGATAATGGTGTCAAACTGACAGAAGAGAATGCTGACTGGCTTGGAAGCGTTGAGCTTAGCGATGCTAAGGGTTGGACGAAGACATGGGAGGGTCTCCCATATAAGTCCGATGAAGGCAAGGTCTACCACTACTATCCTGTAGAGGTTGTGCCGTCAAACTATGAGGCAAGCTACAGCAGAATGGATGAGGATGGCATTCAGGTCACCATTACGAACTATGTTCCCAACAAGCTGAACATCGAAAAGCTCTGGCAAACAACTGACGGCATTTCGATTGACGCCGATAGTGCACTCCTTCCGGAGAGCATTGAGCTGGAAATTTATCAGCGCTTGAATGTAGCAACATCCTCCGGTACAACGACAACTGACATCACGAACATTAAGGGCTATGCATTCGGGGACTCCATTACGACATTAGAGGGTAATTTCCAAACCGGTGTCAATTATCCTGTTGTCTTGGCGGAAAAATTGGTCACATATGGATTTACCAATTATACGATGGGTGTTGCCGCAGGAGATGGACGAAAAATTGAAGAAATGACCGCATCGGTGAGTTATTCACTTTCGGATGAGCACAAGCTCATTACCGTATTGGCGGGAACTAACAACTTGTTAAATACAGATGATACGATAGACGATCCTGAGGATGAAGACAATATGAAGGGTAAGATGGAAGATCTAATTGATGCCATCTTAACCGATGATGCACCGGATGACAGAGTATTGTTTGTATGTTCGATTCCAAGAATCAAGGCGCTTAGCTGGTATGACAAAAACCTAAGAGCGGATTATCGTTGCGAGAGTTCTGATGCAGCTACAATTGCAGTGTATCAGGAAAAATCAGATAAATTTGTAAACGATTACAATACAATGCTGCAAGAACTCGTTATAACGTACAAGAACGCTGGTAAAAACATTGTTTATGTTGACACAAAGACAGCAATTGGCGATCAGTTGTTGCCTGACGGTTGTCATCCAAGTGCAACTGGTCAGACAGAAATTGCAGAAACTTTGTATAATGCGATTATATCCTATTATACCGGCGGCGAAACCGTAACCCCCGATACTGACATCGACGACGTACCCGATGATCTCACTCCTGAGGAACTCTACGGCGACCCCATTACACTCACAGATGAGAACGGCTGGAAAGCTACTCTGGATGTGCCGGATAAGAACGATCAGGGCGTTGAGTACATCTACTATGTGAAGGAAACGACAACCGGTTATACCGTAGCCTACAAGAACAATGGTCAGATTTTGGGTGAGAACACCGAAACGATTCAGATTACGAACACGGTGGAAACCCCCAAACTCAACTTCACAGTCAAGAAGACATGGCTCGGCAATTCTGATGCAAGCACTCCGGCGCTTACGCTGAAAGTGAAGCAATCCACTGACGGAATTACATGGACAGATTATGAGGCAGCTGTGACTCCGACACCGGATCAGGATGGAATTTACACTTACGAAAATCTCCCGGCAGAGGATCTCGACGGAAACAAGTACTACTACAAGGTAGAGGAAGAGGTTCCCGAGGGTTACCGCCTCTTGAAGGAGGAAAACAACAATATTTCGTCCGATTCGACGGATAAGCAGATCAAACTGACAAACGTAAAGACATTTAAGCTGAATGTCGTAAAACAATGGGCTGACGGTGATACACACGCCGAAAAGACCATTACCATCAAGCTCTGCAGATCGACTTCGAAGAATGGCAATGAAAACACCCCGCTCATTCTGAATGTTGAACCGACCACCCTGCAGTTGGGCAAGGGCGGCTCACAGAAGCTTGTATCCAACAGAGACGATGTCGTCTATACTACCGATTCTGAATTGATTACTGTCGCTCCCGATGGCACGATCACTGCAGGAGAAACGCCCACAGGCGATACCCCCGCAATCGTCGTTGCTAAGGCTGGCGGTGAAACCGTGGAAATCGAGGTACATGTTGTGGATACCCTCACAGTCAACCCGAATTCCTGCACAGTAGTCGCTGGCAAGTCTGCGGAACTTACTGCAACACTCCCTGCTACTATTAAGACCTGGAACTCCGATATCGCTGATGTTACGATTTCCGAGGATGGCAAGACCATTACAGTAGTTGGTGTGGCTGCTGGTGAAGCAGATCTGGTGGTAACAGATGGTGAGACTGATTTCACAGTCAAGATTACAGTTCTTCCGGTACTGGCAATTAATCCTGTAGGTGAACTGGTTGCTGGCGATACGCTGCAGCTGGGAACCAACAGAACAGGTGAGATTGGATGGACAGTTGTTTCGGGCGATGCAGTTACAGTCGATACAAGTGGCAATTTGACTGCAGTAAAGTCCGGTACAGCAACCATTCAGGCACAGCTCGGAGACGAAACCGCAACGCTTGACATTACCGTAAATCCGTTCCAGATCACAAACGGCGAGGCAGCTTCGATCAATATTGGCGGAGAGCTGCAGCTGGAAGCGAACAGAACAAACGGCGTAACGTGGACTTCTGACAGCGAGAAGATTCTGGTTGACGAAAACTCCGGTAAGGTAACGCTGAGTGCCGATGCGGCAGTTGGCGATACTGCGAAGATCACAGCGACGTATAATGGTAACACAGATACGATTGAGGTGACGGTAATTGCATCGGAGCTTACGGTAGTTAAGTCTGGTGATACTTATACGTATCATATCCCTGAAGAAGCACAAAATAATGTGACCAAGATTTCTGTAGAGTTTGGTGAACATACAGGCAATATGAGCTTGGATTACAAACTTTATGATGTTAATAATACTAAAAAGGGATCTTCTTGGTTAACAGGTAATTATAACGGTTTGTCGCTTTATGAATGGTCAAGTGATAGCGATAATAGTTATAGTGCTACATCCACTGACAACGCAGCATTTGCCCTTACGAATAACACAGCTGTTTGGAATTGGGATAAGGGAACTGATACAAAACCAACGCTTAGTTACATGACTTTCTATGCGAAAGTGAATGAATCTGCTGATTTGATTATTAAAAATATCACCTTTACACTGGAAGACGGTACTGTGTTGAAGTATTATTCTGATGGCAGTGGCGGCTCAACAGGTGGCGGTGGTGGCAACACAGAAACCACAGTCCTAACACAGAGTACAGATGCAACGCTTGGAGATAATGGAAATCTCACAATTCCGGATGACTATTTAACCAAGAGTGTATCTCAGGTTCAGTTCTATTTCAGAGATGATCTGAACGGAACGTTCCCGAATTATCAGACAGTTGCAAACTGGTGGCTGTGTGACAGCAGTTGGAGCGCATTCCAGGATTCGAGCGTTACTACAAATGGAAACATGGCTGCAAAGGTATATCCTACCGGAACTACAGGTGCTAAGTATGTTGGTTATGAAACCTTTGATAATACTGACGAAATTGAAAAGGTTGTTGTAACTTACACCGACGGCTCAACCTACACAATCAACAACACAGCTTATGTGGCTGATAGTGATGACACTGAAGAACCAGATACTGGTGGAAAAATTAATATCACTGTAAATAATTCAAG
>JAZPZJ010000086.1:0-8526 GCA_045544635.1 Oscillospiraceae bacterium | reverse complement strand
CATCGTTCTGCGAATTTCCTTGGGGATGACCACTCTGCCGAGGTCGTCGATCCTCCTGACAATTCCGGTTGCTTTCATAGCATTTTACTCCTTTTTTGCAAGATTGCAGGAATAGTATTTGCTTGAATCGGGAAAATATGCGGCGCAGGCATGGGAATTTATGGAGAAGAAACGTATTTTTTACCTGCAATACTCCCGTATCGCCTCGCACATGAACGCCGCCGTTCCCTCGCCGTGGCTGTCGATATTCGCCGCAAACCGTTCATCGGCGGCATACATCTCCCCAAGTCCTGCCAGGATCTCCTTGGTGCAGGTGTAGAAATGCTCTGTGATATAGTCCTGCCACTGCTTCACAAGTGCCTGTGCCGCTTCGCTGTCGGGGGCATTGCCATACTTCCGGCAAAGCGCAAATTCTGCCATGAGTGCCTGCATGCCGTCATTGACCGCAGCCCATGTGTCCGCAGAATAGCCCTTTGTTTTTCCCTCATGTTCCCTGTAGGCATTGGTACTGCCCCATTTTCCCTTTGCTTCCTGTGCATAGGTGCTGCGATTCAATCCGTTCATCTTGATCTCGTCTCCTTTCATGACATTGTGCCGCCCGCATCAGCCGCCTCCCTATGACACCGCTTGCATGACATGGCCTTTTTGAAATTATAACATATTTTATGGAGAATGGCAAGGGGATTGTTTTTTCAGCAGGGATGTGGTATAATAGATTCATCGACAATGCAGGAACATTTCACATCACGACCACAGTGCATTGCACGGATGACTCGTGGAAGGTCGTTTTCAATATGGATCAAAGACTTGCATGATTTCAGCAGAAAGGAAGAACCCCTATGAAAAAATTACTCGCCGCCCTGACCGCCTGCACATTATGTTTTTCAGGAATCAGTTTCTCCGCCGCTGCGGATGATACGCTGAGCGTCAACGGGCTTTCCTACATCCTCGAAGACAGCACGGTCACCATTATCGGTTACACCGGAGATGCTGCCCGTGTTGAGATTCCGGAAAAAATCGACGGCTATGATGTGACAAGAATCGGCAAATGTGCATTTGAGGACAACATGACGATCACAAGCGTTGTGCTGCCGGATACCATCGAGGTGATCGACTACAAGGCATTTGCAGACTGCAGGAATCTTGAAACCATCAATTTTCCGGACAGCCTTAGCACGATCGGCGACTACGCATTCACCACCTGTCACAGCCTGCAGTCCATTGACCTCAATCAGGTGGAAAGCATCGGCGAATGTACATTCCAGCTCTGTATTTCTTTAGAGGAAATCACCGTGCCGGGAAGTATCGAGTATATTCCCGACCATGCCTTCCACGGATGCAGCGGCGTGACATCGCTGACTTTTGAAGAGGGTGTCGTAGAAATTGCCGAAGATGCCGCCCTCAACATGTACAGCCTGGCGGAAATTAAAATTGCAAATTCGGTAACTTTCATTGGTGAGCATGCGCTGGGTTATACATATTATTACCCCAACTATACCCGTCTGGATACTGTGATTTATGGCTATAGAGAATCGACCGCGGAAAGTTATGCAAATGCAAATGGTTTCTCATTTGTTCCGCTTAATATCAATCCCTCCACGGCAGGAGATCTGGGGGATCTGAATACGGATGCCAAGGTGGATGCCGTTGACGCCGCCATGCTTCTGGTAGCTTCCGCTGCCAAGGGAGCCGGTGCCCCCACGGAGTTATCCAATGTACAGGAAGCTTCCGCCGATGTGGACGGCAGCGGTGATTACGATGCCGGTGATGCATCGCTCATCCTGCAGTATGCCACCTATGTCGGTTCCGGCGGAGACGCCAGCTTCAAGGATTATCTCTCCTGACAGGTCTGATGGAATGACCCAAAAGGAAAGGCGCATACCGCTATGGGCATTTTTGACATTTTCAAGCGCTGATGCAACAGCTTTTAAAAGCTGCCAGAAAACAGCCAGCTTGACGAAAATCAGATTCCATGCTATAATAGCAATGGAACCTGTTCCAACAAACTGAATATCATTTCGCAGTCCGGTTCGAGGGAAGTTCGGTGCAAATCCGTCGCAACCATCATTACCGTAATTGGGGTACCCATAAGTCGGGATACTCGCCGGACAGTGCAGGTGACAGCGGAGGCTTCCGAGCGCCGCTGCGGCATTTTTGGATATGAAAAGTGCAGCCATTTGAGGATTCCGCTGCGGGCATGCTGCGCCTTTTTGCGGATTCGGAGGATCGCTGCGCTTTTTTGCCATTTTCTATGGCGAAAGGGCGCTTCTTTTTTTGCCATCACCGCACATGGGACGGCGAACAATCCGGGAGGTGTGCATGGAAAACAAAAAACTCACAAAGCAGGACTGCCTTGCGCTTTTACAGGAACAGCAGAAGCTTCTGACAGCACAGGGCGAACACCGCTACCCGAAACGTTCTGACTTTTCCGAACGTGAGGTCGTAGCAATCAAGGCGTTCCTTGGCCCATGGCCCAGGGCGCTTGAAGCGGCAGGTCTGAAACCGCCGAGAGAAACATCAAAAAAGGAGAAATGACCATGATGAAACAAATTTTTGCATCCGTACTTTCCGTGCTGACCGTGAGCGCTGCCTGCAGTCTTTCCGCATTTGCAGCGGATTCTGTCAATGTATCCGTTACCATCGCCGACGCCGAGGGGAACCTTGCGCTTGCGGCAGAGGAAATCACTGTGACCGACACGGACGGCGACGGCGCACTCACCATCAGCGACGCACTGTACCATGCGCACGAAGCGCATTATGAGGGTGGCGCAGCGGCCGGCTACGGGACCTCTGTGACAGAATTCGGACCCGGCATCACCATGCTTTGGGGTGCACAGCAGGGCAGCAGCTACGGCTACTGTGTGAACCATACCTCCGCACTTTCCCTCGCAGACCCCATCAAGGACGGGGATATTGTCAGTGCGTACTGCTACACCGATCTGACCGGATTTTCGGATACCTACTGCTATTTCGATGTGAATACCATTGCTGCAGAAGCCGGGGACAAGGTCACACTGACGCTTTCTGCAAACAGCTATGATACGAACTGGAATCCCGTTGTTGTTCCCGTGGAGGGCGCTTCTCTCACCATTGACGGCGAAACATCCGCATGGAAGACCGACGCCGAGGGCACGGTGACACTGACCTTTGAAGAGAGCGGCAGCTTCACCATCAGCGCTGTTTCCGATACACAGATCCTCGTGCCGCCCGTATGCAAGGCGGAGATCACTGCAGCGCCCACGCAGACAACTGCCCCCGAAACCACTGCAGCGTCGACCACCGCAGCTGCGGCGACAACCGGAAAGCCCGCTGCCTCCACACCGGCATCCACAGGGGATCGCAGCGGCGTCTTCGCCATTGCGTCAGGTGCACTGACCTGCCTTGCAGCACTTGCGGTCACACGCAGACGCAATGACGGGAAGTAAGCGGCTTTGCGCAGCATTCTGTGCGGTACTGCTGCTTTTCACGCTGTTCTCCCCCATCCGAAGCCATGCCGACGCTCTGAGCAAAGCGCAGGAAATCGCCGCCGGAATCGAGGCATATGCGCTCTCGCAGAGCGGTGCGGCATCGGTGCAGGAATGGGTCGACGGGGAGCTGACGGAAAATGCGGGCGCAACCTCGGAATGGTATATTCTGGCGCTGTGCCAGCAGGACGGGGCATATGATGTTTCCGGCTATGCTGCGGCATTGGAGGCTTATGTGGACGGCGATGCCCGTATAGCGGCAGTCACTGCGCAGAAATATGCGCTTGTGCTGCATGCCTGTGGCAGCACCTCCCCCTTTATCGCAGAAACCGCATCATCCGCCGTCGGACAGCAGGGCATTATGAGCTGGGTCTATGGGCTGCATCTGCTGCATCACGGCTATACAAGCGACAGCTGCAGCACGGATGAAATCGTGGAAACCATCCTCTCCCTCCAGCTGCCCGACGGGGGCTGGGCAATCTCGGGGGAGGTCTCGGATGCGGATGTCACCGCCATGGTACTGCAGGCGCTGGCACCGCATTCCGATGCGCATGCATCCGCCATTGACCGTGCTGTTTCGCTGCTTGCTGACCGGCAGCTTCCGGATGGTGATTTTGCAAGCTACGGCGTGCCGAATCCCGAAAGCACCGCACAGGTCCTCACAGCACTCTGCGCACTGGGCATCGACCCGATAACGGATGCCCGTTTTCTCAAAAACGGCAGCACGCTGCTGGATGGCATTGCAAAATACCGGCAAAGCGACGGCAGCTTCAGCCACACGCTGGGCGGCGCATTCAATCACAATGCAACGGTGCAGGCATACTGCGCCATGACCGCATATGTCCAGTACTGTGAGGGACGTGGTTCGTTCTATGCGTTTACACCGCAGGATGCGGCAGCGACCGGCGGCGGCAGCAGCGTGAAGTGGTGGATCTGTCTCGGGATCGGCGTTGCAGGCGGTCTTGCCTGCGTGGTTCTGTTTCTGCGGAAGAAGCGAAATCCGAAGCATTACCTTGCAGTGCTGCTATGCACTGCGGCTGGGATCGTGCTTGTGGGCGTGACGGATATCCGGAGTGCGGAAGAATACTACGGCGCTGCGACGGCAAGTCCCGACGCCATCGGCACCGTCACACTGACCATCCGCTGTGATACCGCTGCGGCAGAAAGCGGCGATGACCACATTCCTGCGGATGGCGTGATCCTCGATACAGCGGAATTTCCGCTTGCCGAGGGAGATACCGTGTTCGATCTTCTGACGAAGGCGGCACAGGCACACAGCATTCAGATGGAATACAGCGGCACGCCGGAAATGGCGTACGTTTCCGGCATCGGCTACCTCTACGAATTCGATTACGGCGATCTGTCGGGGTGGGTGTACCGTGTCAACGGCGAATCCCCCTCGGTCGGATGCGGCGAATACGTCCTCAAAGACGGGGACGAGATTGCGTGGCACTACAGCCTTGATCTTGGCAATGATATCCCTTAAATGAAAGGAGGCGCACCATGCGGGCGTTTGCAGACTATAATCCCATTGTCCTGACTGTATATTTTCTCTGCGTTGCGGGGATCGCCATGTTCAGCATGCATCCCGTGCTCATTGCAGGCTCCCTCTTCGGTGCGCTGCTCCTGTTTCTTGTGCGCAACGGCAGAAAACATGGACGTTCCCATCTCTGCTTTCTCGGGCTGTTCCTCGTGACGGCGCTGCTCAATCCCCTCGTTTCCCACAACGGCGCAACGGTGCTCTTCGTCATGAACCACAACCCCGTCACACTGGAGGCTTTGCTGTACGGCATTGCTGCGTCCGGCAGTATCCTTGCGGTACTTTACTGGCTGCGCAGTTTTTCGCAGATCATGACCCGGGACAAGCTCCTGTATGTATGCGGCGCATTTTCGCCGCAGCTTTCGCTCATTCTCTCCATGGCGATGCGCTATGTTGCCCTTTTCAGCCAGCAGATCCGGAAGGTCTCGCAAACGCAGAAGGCACTCGGGCTATACGGGGAGGATACGCTGTTCGACCGTATTCACGGCGGTCTGCGGGTATGTTCCGTCATGCTGACGTGGGCGCTGGAAAACGGCATCATCACAGCGGACAGCATGGCAGCAAGGGGCTATGGCTGCGGCAGACGGTCGCAGTTTGCGGTTTTCCGGTTCCGCTGTGCGGATCTTGTGCTGCTCGTGCTGAGTCTTGCGCTCCTTGCGGTGACCGGCACGGCGCTCGGATGCGGCGCACTGGAATTTTCGTTCTATCCCCATATTTCTCCCCTCTCCGCATCCCCCCTCGCCATTGCGGGCTATGCGGCACACGGGCTGCTGGTACTGCTGCCCGTCATCATTGAAGCAAAGGAGGCGATCCAGTGGCGATCCTATCTGTCGAACATCTGAGCTTTACCTATCCGCAGTGCACACAGCCTGCGCTCGAAGAAATCTCCTTCACCGTGCAGAAAGGCGAATTCATTGCAGTATGCGGCGCAACGGGCAGCGGAAAATCCACGCTCCTGCGCATGCTCAAACGGGAGCTGACACCGCTGGGAAAATGCACGGGCAATGTGATGTTTGCCGGCACACCGCTTGCGGAACTGACCGCAAGAGACGCCGCTGCGAAAATCGGCTTTGTGATGCAGAAACCCGAGCAGCAGATCGTCACGGATAAGGTCTGGCACGAGCTTGCCTTCGGGCTGGAAAATCTGGGCGTGCCAAAGCCCGCAATGGCAAGACGGATCGCTGAAATGGCGAGCTATTTCGGAATCGAGGACTGGTATGACAAGGATGTGTCCACACTGTCCGGCGGACAGAAACAGCTGCTGAATCTGGCGGCGGTCATGGTGATGCAGCCGTCGCTGCTGATCCTCGATGAACCGACCGCACAGCTCGACCCGATCGCCGCATCCGATTTCATTGCGACGGTCAAGCGGCTCTGTGAGGAGCTGTCGCTGACCGTCATCATGGTCGAGCACCGGCTGGAGGAGGTCGTTCCGGTCTGCGACAGGCTCATGGTACTCGAAAACGGGAGGCTCACGCATCTTGATCCCCCACGCAAGGTCATTGCAGCGCTGCATGACAAGCCGGAACTGCTCTGTGCCATGCCGGCGGCGGCACGCCTCTGCGCTGCGCTTTCTGTGACGGATCCCTGCCCCCTGACCGTACGGGAAGGCAGGGCATTCCTTGAGTCGCACTGCAAGAACGAGGTGCACACGCTTCCGCTCCCGTCCGATGCAGCCCCGCTGGCGCCTGCGCTGGAATTCCGGGATGTATTCTTCCGCTATGAGCGCCCCCTCCCCGATGTGCTGCAGGAACTCACGCTGACCGTTCACACGCAGGAGATCTTCTGCATTCTCGGGGGGAACGGTTCGGGAAAATCCACGGCTCTGCGTGCAGCAGCAGGGCTGCACCGCCCCTATCACGGCAGCATCCGGATCTTCGGGAAAGACCTGCGGGGGAAGCAATCGCTCTACCGCAATTGCCTTGCAATGCTGCCGCAGGATGTACAGACAGTGTTCCTCAAAAATACGGTGCGTGAAGAACTGGCGGAATGCGGCGATGCCGACCGGGCGCTCCCCTTTGACATCCGCCATCTGTATGACAAGCATCCCTATGACCTCTCAGGCGGTGAACAGCAGCTTGCGGCACTGGCAAAGGTACTGGCGCAGAAACCGAAGCTCCTGCTTCTGGACGAGCCGACAAAGGGCTTGGATGCGCATGCAAAGCTCCGGTTCATCCGCATTCTGAACGCACTGAAGGCAGAGGGGATGACGATCGTGATCGTCACGCATGATGTGGAGCTTGCGGCGCTCTGTGCGGACCGCTGTGCCATGTTCTTCCGTGGGAGGGTGGTTTCTGTGGATACACCGCACCGTTTTTTCTCGGAAAACAGCTTCTACACCACCGCCGTGAGCCGCATGACACGGGGGTTTTTCGATCATGCAGTGACGGTGGAGGATGCGGCAGCATTCTGCCGCCGGAACGGATCGTGGGGTGATGCGCATGCTGTACATCCGTAACGCTTCAGTGCGCCGTGCGCTTCGCTGGAGTCTCCCGCTGCTTCTGATTCCTGCGGCGGTGCTGGCAGGCAGTGCGATATTCCGGGAAAAACAATACTTTTTCCTTTCCTTTGCGGTGGCAGTGCTCTCGCTGCTGCTCTTTCTTGCCGGTATTGAGCGCCGGCAGATCGGTACAAGACGCATGGTGATCACAGCGGTCATGACGGCACTATGCATTGCAGGACGCTTTCTCCCGTTTTTCAAGCCCGTGACTGCCATCATCATCCTCACAGCGATCTATCTTGGCAGGGAGGCAGGTTTTCTCACGGGCGCATTGGCGGCGCTGCTGTCAAACTTCTACTTCGGGCAGGGTCCATGGACTGCGTTTCAGATGCTTGCCTGGGGGATGATCGGCTGGCTTGCCGGGCTGCTTGCCGATCCTTTGCAGCGCAGCAGGGTATTTCTGCTGCTGTATGGTGTACTTTCGGGGGTTGCGTATTCCCTCATCATGGACATCTGGACGGTGCTCTGGTACGAGGGGGAATTCGATCTTTCGCTCTATCTTGCGGCATTTGTCACAGCCCTTCCCCACACACTGCTGTACACCGCATCGAATTTCCTGTTCCTCTGGTGGCTGGAAAAGCCGTTCGGAGAGAAGCTTTCCCGGATCCGGCTCAAATATGGCATATAGGAGGCATTATGCAGAAACACTACACCTGCTTTTCCCATCGGGAATGTGAATTCTTCCCCTGTCACGAGGGGGCGGATCCGGAGCATTTCAACTGCCTGTTCTGCTATTGTCCCCTTTATGCATGCGGGGAACAATGCGGCGGTGATTTTGTGATCCTCGAAAACGGCATCAAAGATTGCAGCGGCTGTCTTTTTCCGCATCGGGCAGATAATTATGATGCGGTGATCGAACGATGCAAAGCGCTTTGTACGCCGGACAAATCAAAACCACCCGTAGAACGGGTGGTTTGAAAAAGCCCTATAAGGGCATAATACTGACACTGCCCCTTAAGGGGCTGAGAAAGGTCTGCCAACTGCATTTCATTCTCAGCTACCCCTTAAGGGGTTATTTTTTC
>JAZPZJ010000085.1:0-4333 GCA_045544635.1 Oscillospiraceae bacterium | reverse complement strand
GCAAGAAAAAATAACCCCTTAAGGGGTAGCTGAGAATGAAATGCAGTTGGCAGACCTTTCTCAGCCCCTTAAGGGGCAGTGTCAGTATTATGCCCTTATAGGGCTTTTTCAAACCACCCGTTCTACGGGTGGTTTTGATTTGAATTATTGCTCGTTTTTGTCCACATAGAACACAGCAAGTGTTCCCGGGCCGCTGTGTGCACCCACGATCGGATCCACCGGATTCACGATGATCTTCTTCACGCCGTATTTTCTGCGCAGGATGTCCTTGACGAACTGTGCGTCCTCGGGGGAATCACCGTGGCTGATGGCAGTGGTCGTATCAGGGACCATGTTCTCACCCACATAATCTGCAAGCTGCTTGAGTGCCGCACGTCTGCCCCGTACCTTGCTGTACGGCTCCAGACCGCCCTCTTCATTGACACGCAGAATGGGCTTGATCTGCAGCATGGTGCCGACGATCGCTGTACCGCTGCTGATTCTGCCGCCACGCTTGAGATGCATCAGATCCGCAACCGTGAACCAGTGGCGGATGCGGGAGTACATCTGCATGCCGTAGGCATAGGTTTCCTCCAGACTGCAGCCGCTCTCACGCTTCTGCACCAGCAGATCGACCAGAAGTCCCTGTCCCAGCGAAGCACATTTGCTGTCGATGCAGAGGATTTTTCTTCCGGGGAATTGTTCCATCAGATCCTCCGCTGCCAGTCTGCCGACATTATAGGTCGCACTGAGCTTGGAGGAGAAGCCAACGTACAGAATATCCTTGCCCTCCTGCAAATAGGGGGTCATAACATCCTTGAAATTTTCGATGTTCGGTGCGGAGGTTTTAACAGGCGTCACCGCACGCAGTGCGTCATAGAATGCCTTGGTGTCAAAGCCATTCTTGCCCGGAAATTCCACCGGCGCTGCACCGGCCAGACTGACATACAGCGGAATGACCGTCAGGCGATGTTCATTGCAGTAGCTTTCGGGAAGGTCGCAGGGACCATCTGTAAAAATCACAAATTCACTCATTGTACTCGCTCCTTTATCGTTAATGTTCGGACGTATCGCATCTGTATTTCATGTTGTATTAATCTAGTATCTAATACTATATTACATCATATGCGCTATTTTGTCAAGCGGTTTTCTGAAAAATATTAAAAAATATTTTGCGAAGATATCTGGACAAACGCCCGAAAAGGTGTTATAATGAAAATCAGATAAGAAAAGTATGTCCGCCAGGAGGTGTCTCATGCGTTACAATAAGGAACATTTCAGCAGTTATTACCATGAAATTTCTTCGGATCTCCGGAAATTCTGTCTGCCCGAGTGGGAGGATTTCCCGGATCTGGAGCTGTACATGGATCAGATGATCGTGCTGCTCAACCGCTATCTTGCGTTCGGGGAGGATGGCGAGGAAAAGAATGTGACGGCGTCGATGATCAACAATTATGTGAAAATGCGGATCATGCCGCCGCCGGTGAAGAAGAAATACGGCAGGGCGCATCTTGCCTATCTGGTGGTGATCTGTTCGCTCAAGGATGCGCTGGGGATTTCGGCGATCCAGAAGATCTTCCCCTCGGAAATGGAGGGAGAACTTCTGCGGGAACGGTACAATGCCTTTGTCAAGAATCAGCGCAAGGCGTACCATTTCGTTGCGGATAATATTGACAGTGTTGCGATTCCGCTGCTGCAGGAGCAGGAACGGATCTCCGACCGTATCTATGATCTGGTCATGCAGGTCGGCGTATCCGCCAGCATAACCAAAACACTGGCGGAGCGTTTTGCGTCCCGGCAGGAAGCGGACGGAACGTCGGAAAATGCGGATGTATGAGAAAATGCTCTCCCTTTTCAGGGAGAGCATTTCTGCTTTGTATTACATAGTCAGTCATCAAACGGGAAGTTTATCAATCAGCTTTACGATGTACTTCATGATATTCAGGGAGTCGTTTGCAGAAGGATCATCATCCTCATCTACGTCTGCATTCACAGCACCCTGTTCAGTCAGGCTGCCGCCGCCCAGCAGATACTTGTTCAGTACGATGATATCCAGAACGTCAACATCGCCGTCGCAGTTTACATCGCCGTAGTCCGGTGTCAGCGGTGCGGGAGTGGGCTCGGGAGTGGGCTCCGGTGTAGGTTCGGGAGTAGGCTCAGGAGTGGGCTCCGGAGTCGGCTCTTCTTCTTCGTAGTAGTAGAAATCAACGGAATCCAGTGTGATGCTGTCGATCTCTACGCCGTCCTTGCCGCCGTACCAGAAGCCAAGCTTTACTTCGCCGTACAGTTCGTTTACATCCAGACCTTCCGGAATGATCCAGCATACATCTGCAGCACCTGCAGATACATCGGTCAGTGTGTAGTTCCAAGCATCGCCCTTGTTATCAGCGTCTGCAAACATTGTCCAGTCGGACTCGCCGGTGGTCGTACCAACAGCATATACCAGATTATCCAGATCGCTCGGAACATCCAGATGGAATACAACCGCCTTAACGCTTGCATTTTCCGGCAGATCTGCGTCTGCATACTTCAGACCGCTCATATCCTGCAAAGCAAGTTCAGTGCCAACCTCTGCAGAAACAGTGCCTGTATAATCAAATGTCTTTTCTTCTGTGTAGGTCAGAACTGCGCCTGCCAGTGTACATGTCTCAAGCTCAGCGTATTCCTCAACATCCTCTTCACCATACCAGAACTGGAAGGAGATGCTGCCGCTGTCTTCGTAGGGCTTTACCTGCTCCGGAACATCCCAGATCACGTTGAAGTATTCGCCGAGCTGCATGGTTTCGGAGGTTACGTCATAACCCATTGTGATATCAACGCCGAATTCAGCGCCTGCCTCGATGCATTCCTCGTAAACTTCCTTACCCATATCGTTGTACCAGTAGCCGCCCTCTTCCTTGATGCCTGCTGCTACCTTAGCGGATTCTGTATCCGCAGGAGTACCGTTGCCTACGTTCAGACCGCCGCCGTACATGAAGCGCTTGAACGGTGCGTCGCTGGTAATGGTTGCTTCGATGGATTCGATGGTGATACCGCTTACGGTCTTGATGCTGCCTACTGCACCGAGGCCGAAATCGCTGTATGCGAACTTGTGGCTGTTGATCGGATCGTCCTCACCGGGAGTTTCGCCCAGTTCAGCGTAGTAATCCTCGTCGTAGCCCTTGGTCAGCAGATAATCCAGATTATCCAGCTTTCTTGCCTGTGTTGCAGTCATAGTACCGGTGCCGTCACCGTTGTCCACGAAGCTCCAGCTCTTGTTGCTTGCGATCGGATTCTGGGAAGTGGAACCGTCGGTTTTTGCGCCGTTGTCTTCAGTACTCGGATCGTCAGGATCTGTGGGAGTTGTGGGGGTAGTGGTGGAAGAGCTGTTTGCGACAACAGAAACGATCTTCACGCCGCTGCCATCCGGGCTATAGTAGTTACGGAACTCATACTTGCCGGGGTACTGATCAGAAGAAGGTGTGTAGGACAGTTCCAGCTTGGAAACGTCAATTGTTACTGTGAATTCTTCGCCTGCAGTCACGCTCAGTTCTTCTTCCGCGACCTCTTCCCAGTAGCTGGGTGCAGTTGCAGTACCGATACCGAAGCCATAAGTAAAGCCGCCGGTGTAATCAGCCACGAGTGTGAAAGTCAGGGTCTTGATGCCGCTGGAAGCAACGTCAGCAGTATAGCCGATATACTTCTCATCCACTTCGATGGTCTGGTTGACAGAAACCGCAGAAACCGTAAGATCCAGCATGGAATCTGTCATCATGGGAACAGTTGCCGCAGCAACAGAAATGCACATCAGCGCTGCGATTGCAGCAGCCTTCATGCGGTTGGTCATTGCTTTTGAGAACATATTCAATCATCCTTTCAATAGGTACAATTGCGGAACGGACGACTCCTATTACATCCGTTATTCCACCCTTATACATAAAATTATAACACAAAATTCATTTCTTTTTGTGAACACAATGTTAAGGAAGGCGATTTTTCCAATTTAGCACGTAGAAATTTTACATTTGGATTTGTGAAAAACAAACAAAAACAAGGGGCGATTTCTCACATAACTTACGATAAGTTGAATAAAAAACGAGCTATACAAATAGTAAACCCCGTACAGGACTGTACGGGGAACTGCACTGTATTTGATTGCGGCGTCACATCAGATTGCGGTTTTCGAGCGCTTTGTAGAGCGTCACTTCATCCGCAAATTCCAGCATACCGCCCACGGGCAGACCGAACGCCAGACGGGTCACGGTCACATCGAGGGGCTTGAGCAGCTGGGAGACATAGGCAGCCGTAGCGTCCCCCTCAACAGTGGGGTTGGTTGCCATGATGACCTCCTGCACGCTGCCTTCCTGCACACGCC
>JAZPZJ010000084.1:0-67999 GCA_045544635.1 Oscillospiraceae bacterium | reverse complement strand
CAAGGAGTTGAGTAGATTTCTTGTCTTCCTAAGACCGCTTGGCCTCCGACTTCATCCAGCACGACCACATCTACAAACACAGAAACCACAACTTCCGGCACGACTACATCCACAAACACGGAAACCACAACATCCAGCACGACCACATCTACAAACACAGAAACCACAACTTCCGGCACGACTACATCGACAAACACAGAAACTACAACTTCCAGCACGACTACATCCACAAACACAGAAACCACCACTTCCAGCACGACTACATCCACAAGCACGGAAACCACAACTTCTAGTACCACTACATCGACAAGCACGGAAACCACAACTTCCAGCACGACCACATCTACAAGTACGGAAACCACAACTTCCAGCACCACCACGTCTACAAGCACAGAAACCACAACATCCAGCACCACCACTTCCACAAACACTGAAACCACAACTTCCAGCACGACTACATCTACAAGCACAGAAACCACAACTTCCAGCACGACTACATCGACAAACACTGAACCTACCACTTCCAGCACAAGTACATCCACAAACACGGAAACTACAACTTCCAGCACGACCACATCCACAAACACCACACCGACTCATATCGCATCCGATGAGGAACTTTGCGATTGGGCAGTGAATGATTATGCGGAAAAGACAGGCGTAACGCCCGAACAAGCAGAAATCGAGTACACAGCTGACGGATATGCAGTGATTACTCTGACCGATGCGGAAGGCAACGTTCTGGACGTTTACAATATTGATCCATTCACAGGTGTTGGCACGGAATCCGACGGCGACGAGGTAAATCTCCCCCAGACAGGTTACAGCGTGGTTTACAATTACATCATGCTTGCAGCTGCAGCAATGGTACTCTTCGGTATCTATGCAATGGCTAAGAGTCGTAAAAGAGAGGAAGAATAACCCTTTGTCACAGTAAGAAAGGAGCGCCCTACAGGCGCTCCTTTTGTTGCGTGATGAACGATAAACAGTAATACTCAAAAAACCTCCGCCGCTTATAATATGAGTCCCTCCATGTTGACTTTCCTTGCAAAATGTGGTAAAATAAGTAAAAAGGTAAGTTTGGAGGAAGAAACATGAAAGCAAGAAATCGAATGCTTGCAGTCGCTGCAGCCGTCCTTGCGGTGCAGATGACAGGCTGCAGCAGTACCATAGATACGACCAAGCCCGTCGTGATTGACGTGAGCGTGTCCGACAGCGATTTAGAGTCCAAAGCAGAACTGACATGGACGGAACTCGGAAAACTGACCACCTATGCGGAAATGCGAACGGCGGTGGATCAGATATTCGGAAATGAAGTGGTGGATGGCATCAAATACGGTCCCTTCTATATCGACGCCAACGGCAGCCAGCGTACCAACAACACGCTGCAAATGGTATTGGGCAACCAATATGCGGCGCAGCTGCTTGCGGCAGACGAAACCGTGGACAGTGCGAATGTTGATGCGGCTTACACCGACCTTTCCGATTCCGACCGCACTCCTGCGCTCATCAATGCGTATTTCAATCTGCTCCCCGACAGCACCTCCGACTGCTTCAGCGGCGGAGATACCCTCAGCCGTGCCGAAGCAATGGCACTCGTCACCCGAGCAGCCCTACCGGTCTCAACCCTGACCACAACGGACGATTTCACATCTGCGGTCACAGGCACCGACTACGACCAGTACATCAATTACGCCGCACAGCAGAATGACAACGCCTACATCAACACCAGCGACAAGAGCCTTACACCGGACAATTTCAAGGGTGCAATGAGCAGAGCGGAGTTTGTTTATCTTGTCATGCATTATGTTTACGGACCCGAAGCAGTGCTGGTATTCGATGCCGGAAGTGCAGCACTCAAGGACTGCATCAATGCAGGTGATCTTTCGGCAGAACTGAACATCGCAGATGCTGACCGCTGCAATGGCTACACCCTCTCGCATAGCTTAAAGAACACAGACAAGGGCGTTACAGAGGAATTGTACAAGACATTGGCAATGGCAGCCGACAAGGGCATCATCCAAACGGAAACCCGTTGGAACGAGGGGATCACCAAGGCAGAGGCAATCGGAATCGTGGTGAACGCATTCGGTGCATACTACGAGGAAAACGGTTACCTTATCAATTCGGGTGAAAAGGGCAGCACACAGGCATTCGGGAAGCAGGCGCTCGACCTCTGGAACAAGCAGGACAAAAATGACATGAACTGCACCGAGGAAGCATTCGTGGCGGATTACATTGCCGATATGGAAAACGGTATGACACCGGAGGAATTCGAAGAAAGCATTCAGGAGAGATATTCGATCGCTTATGAGGAACTGCAGGAACAGGCGGAACAGGAAGCGCTTCTGAACGCCAGCATCAAGGAACTTTGGGACAAACTGCAAGACCAGCTGACCTGCGACGAAACCACATTCACCGATGAATACAAGTCCCAGCTTGACGTACAGGGCGACGCCTTCACTGAGGATGCGTTCACTGACTACATTCTTGATCAATACGGCATTCCGGCGGAAACAACGACCACGAACAACAACAACGGCGGCGGTTCCGCAGATACCGGAAACAGCGGCAGCACCGGAAACAGCGGTGATACCTACACACCGCCTGCACAAACCGAACCCGTTCAAACAAACCCAGTAACACCTCCAGTACAAGAACCCGTCGAGACCACCCCAGTAACACCGCCAGAAGATACAGGCGGCAGCAGCGGCGATGACTACGAAAACACTATAGATGAGTTACTTGGAAGTGTAGATCCTGATGCTCCAGACTACGAACTCGGCTAAAATAACCAACACCATGAGGGACAGCAATGTCCCTCATTTTTTGACAGATCTGCCGGAGCTTTTCATACAGTACACTGCGGTTCTGTACGGATTCTGGCACTGGCAATTGCGCTGCAGCGGTTTCCGGCAGGCGATCTGGATGGCAGCGGGGGACTGAATGTGATTGACCTCGCACTGATGAAACGTGAATTCCTACATAGCTGAATCAAACAGCACCTGACACGCTTTTCCCTTTCGGCGTGCCGGGTGCTGTTGCTTTTTCAAAGTAGAGCGATGCGAAAACGCATCATTTTTGATGAGAATGGAAAAATGAGAGATACGAACAATGTTCGCAACAGAAGAATTATATCACGAACGGTGTTCGTTTGTTAATAGGGGTGATCATTTGGATGGTCAGTCCTCCTTGTTCTGTATTGCTCGAATCAGCCGGAACACCTGCTCCGCCGTATCCGCAAGATTCTTTGCTGCGTTCTCCGTATCCATCGCATCCTCCAGCATCCCCACACTTCGCAGAATCGGGAAGAATGCGTCAATTCCGGCAGCATTGCACGCCGATGCACCATCCCTCACCGCACCGCTGAATGCGATCACAGGCTTGCTGTAACGCCTTCCGATCCTCGCAATGCCGACCGGTGCTTTCCCCATCGCCGTCTGCGCATCCAGACACCCTTCGCCCGTGATGACAAGAGCGGCAGATTGGATGGCATTCTCCAGCCCCGTTTCCCGAATGATGAGGTCGATACCCGATTCCAGCTTTGCCCCCAGATAACTCATCAGCCCGAAACCCAGACCGCCGGCGGCACCTGCACCCTCATGATCGGGGTCGGCAGCCGGATTGATATGCCTTGTCAGCGCCGCAAAATGCCGCAGATCTTCGTCCATCCTTGCGATCATCTCCGCATCCGCACCCTTTTGCGGCGCAAATACAGCACTGCAGCCATTCTCACCGCAGAGGGGATTCTTCACATCGCAGGCGACATGGAAGGTGCATTCTTTCAGTTCAGGGATGACATTTTCATCCGAAATATGAACAATATCCGAAAGCCCCTTTGCACCGGAAGAAACCTGCTTTCCGTTCCCATCCAGGAACTCAAATCCCAATGCCTGCAGGCATCCCACACCGCCGTCATTGGTCGCACTGCCGCCGATGCCGAGGATGAAATTCCGGCAGCCCTGCCCGATCGCATCATGGATGAGCTGCCCGAAGCCGTAGGTCGTAGTGTGCAGGGGATTGCGCTTGGCAGGGGAGAGCAGCGGCAGTCCCGAAGCCGCCGCCATTTCGATCACGGCTGTATTGTTTGAAAGGATGCCGTAGCGTGCGGAAATTTCACGCCCCAGCGGGTCGGAAACTTTGGCAGCACGGTATGTCCCATGCAGACCGGAAACGAGAGCCTCCGTTGTTCCTTCGCCGCCGTCTGCGATGGGGAAAACCTGAATTTCTGCGTCCGGATAGATGCGGCGGATTCCCGATGCAGCAGCATTTCCGGCTTGGAGCGTGGAAAGACTGCCCTTGAAAGAGTCGATTGCGATCACGATGTTCATGGTATCACCTCGGAATTGTTGATAGGTATAGTATAGCATAAAACCGGTTATTTGGCAATACAAAGAAGCGGAAGCCGGTGAAGGCTTCCGCTTTTCTTCGATATCAGGGTTATTTTAGCTGTGATCAAGCGCATACTTGATGATGTCGATGTGGTCGAATGCCATATCCTCCGGTGTGAGGTCAGCGACATTGTACCAAGCGGCATAAAGTGCGTCACTGTCTGCGAGGGGCGTCACGGAGTTTTCGTCAATCGTGACCATGTAGGCGGCACTGATGACCCAGCCACGAGGATCTCTGCCCTTGGCGGAGGTGATTTTTACAAGGTCGCTTTCGGTGATGTTCAGAGAAACAGAGGTTTCTTCCATCAGTTCACGGGCAGCGGCATATTCAAGTGTTGCGTCGGTGGGAACGTAAAATCCGCCGGGGAGAGCGAGCTTATTTACATACGGGTGATCGGCACGGCTGATCAGCAGAATGCGGCTCTTGTCCTTGTTGAACACCAGCAGATCCACTGCTACAGAGGGTGCGTCATATTTCCGGCGGTCATACTTTTCAAGGTAGATGTCCTCGCCCTTTTCATCATTGAGCCATCTGTCGGACATCGCAAACATTTCCTTCACACTGCGTGGGCTGTAAAAAAGCGGAATAATTCCGTAAAGGTGGGAAGCACCATAATCGGTAAGCATCAGTGTGTCATCATCGACAAACGACATCAGGCTGTTTGTTTCAAGGAAACGGATCTGCTCGGCGTAGACCTCCCGGAAATCCTCATTGAACCGCTTCTGATACGCCTTCATCGAGATAAAACCGAAATAGAACATCACGGAAATCGCCTTTGCCCTGACCTCTTCAATGGGCATATCGGCAATGTCGTTGATGGGAAGCAAGCCTTTGTCGATGGAAGCAAAGTATTTCGCAAGCTTGTGGTCTGCACAGCCAAGATTGTATGCAAGATAATTACCCACAAACGACTGTGCACCCAGCCCGAAGCCGACATAGGATGTTGCGTCTACCACACGCTTGGTCAGATACGAAGAAGTGCCGTAGTCGCCCTCAATACGGCTGAATGTATTCTTGCCGTTATTGGCGATATAGCCTGCTTCTCGAAGCAGACGATAAGCGATTTCATACTGGCGGTTAACCTTGTAGAGTGTAACACCCTGCGATTCAGCTTCAAGCTTTGTGCCCTTATATCGGTTGCGGTAGAGCGTGATAAATTCGGGGGCAAGGGCGATGGTGTATTGAATCGTGTTTGCAAAGTCTTCGTCGGACTGGTTGAGGAAACCGTACATCAGGTCAATATTCAGCCGATCGAAGCCAGCCTTACGGATATTCTCGACCGCCTTTTCGTAAATGGATGCTGAACCTTCACGACCAAGCGATTCCAGCAGTGTTTTTGATACCGTCTGAAAACCCATGGAAATACGATTGTAGCCAAGTTCACGCAGTGCCTTGATTTTCTGAAAGTCGTTTGCCGCAATCACGGGCGTGGTCTCAACACTCAGATACATTCCGTCTGCAAGGTTGAATTTCTTAATGGAGTCTGTGATTTTGGTGAGGTTTTCAACCGACAGATAGGACGGCGTTCCACCACCCAGATCGTAGCCCACAATCGGTTTATCGCCGATGATCTCACGATACAGTTCGATTTCTTTCAGCAAGTGTGCAACGTAAAGATCGGGATCGTTTTCAGAAGGCTTATCCAGTACCACATATTCGCAGAATTTGCACCTTGCCTGACAGAATGGGATATGTACATATAAGCAAAGCTCGTCCTGTTTCTGGATATTTCGTTTTACAGCCTCGTAAATTTCGCTGCTGTCGTGCAGTTCATACTGCGACAGCGAGTTCGGACGAAGAGGGTAAGCGGTGTTGCAATAGTGATGGAACTTGATGCCACGCTCGAATATCTCTCTGCACTTCATTGGATAACCTCCTGTTTTGTTTTGAGTTTGTCTGCGATCTCATCGTCGCTGCTGATTGCTGGTCTGCATTTTTCCGGACATAACACTACCGCAGTTATGTAGCCGATAGATATGTCATTCCGATCTTTTCTATATTATACACCGAAGTTGTCACTAAGTCAATTGCTGCTTTAAAAATTCTCGTCAAGTGTATCCGGTTTGGCAATGCCATTTTTGTCTCAGCCGGTCGTTTCAAAAATATGGATCATAGTTACAAAAACGTTGCATTTTCAACAGGAGCGTGTTATAATATAAACACAAAGCGAAAGGAGTAAGTGCGATGCAAGAAAATAGAGACAATCTGACAGCGGCGGAACAGATCCGTCTGGTGAACGGAGCGTCCTTTTTTGGAACGGGCGAAATTCCTGAAAAGGATATTCCAAGACTGCAGCTTCTTGACGGCGGTACGGGAATCAATTTTGAACAGCTGTTCGGTGACTTTTTAAGCAGCAGCGGGCTTGAAGGAATCGGCGGAAGTGATCTGCGGAATGTCCTGACATATTTTTATACCCCCGAATATCTGCCCGATGAAAGTTCCTGCACGCTGTATGATTTTATCGTGGCAAAGCTTTCCGAACGCAACCCGAAGCTGAAACCGCCCGGCTGCTATCCGCCGGGGATCCTGCTGGGGGCGACATGGAATCCCGAGGTGATCTATGCGACAGGAACTGCGCTTGGCAGGGAAGCAAGATCCTACGGTGTCAACATTCTGCTTGGTACGCCCAATGTCAATCTGCATCGGGATATCCGCAACGGCAGGCTTTTTGAGGGATATTCAGAAGATCCCTGTCTTGTATCGGCGCTTGCACCGGCGCTTGTCAGAGGCTTGCAGGAGGAAGGGGTTGCAGCAAATGTCAAGCATTTTTCTGCAAATCATCAGGAAACCAACCGCATGAACATCAACGAATTCATTCCGGAACGTGCTTTGCACGAGCTGTATTTTCCGGGATTCAAAGCCTGCGTGGCAGCAGGTGTAGAAACCGTAATGAGTGCGTATAACCAGATCAATGGCGTACCTTGCACCGAAAATCGCATGCTGCTGCACGATATGCTTCGGGAGGAGTGGGGCTTTACGGGCGTGGTCATGTCCGACTGGAACGCAGTGTATCATCCCGCTGCTGCTGTCAATGCAGGCAACGACCTTGCGATGCCGGGACCGATTATGCCCGACGCACTGACAGCTGCATTTGAAGACGGGACGCTTTCTCCGGAAGCGCTTTGCGTTTCCGCAAACCGTATTGCAGCGCTTGCAAGGAAATTTGCAAAACCTGCCGAGGGTGAAATCTCGCTTGAAGAGACGGACAAAGCCGCATACAATGCGGCTGCAGAGGGTATCGTGCTGCTGAAAAACGATCGGATCCTGCCGCTTTCCGCAGATGCAAATATTGCTTTGTACGGCGAACATGCGGAATACCTGCTGACATGCGGTGAAGGCAGTGCAGGAATCAATACAAACCGGAATGTTTCGTTCTGTGATGCCCTTTCCAAGCGATTCGGAAGTGTTTCATACAATCATATGGAAGAAAACTCGGACACGCTGATTTATGTATACAGCCTTGCGGGCAGGGAGGGGAATGACCGAAAGGATATTTCTCTTCCCGCACAGCTGATAAAGGAATGGGAATTCCTTCTTGCGGAAGCAGACAGACGGAATATGAAGAAAATACTGGTGCTGAATATCAGTGCACCGATTGCGCTTGATGGCTGGGAGGAGCGATTTGATGGGATATTCTGTGTTTTTCTTCCCGGTATGCAGGGGGCAAATGCGCTTGCGGACTGCATTTGCGGAACAGTGAATCCTTCGGGCAAGCTGCCGTTGACATTCCCGAAGCGGATCGAAGATATGCCGACCTATCTCAACTTCCCGGGTGATGGAATGCAGGTGCATTACGGCGAGGGCGTTTTTGTTGGCTACCGCTGGTATGATGCCCGAAAGATTGCGCCGTTATATCCGTTCGGACACGGACTTTCCTATACAGAGTTTGCAGTCGAAAAACTGACGGCAGAAACGGACACGTTTACTGATTCCGTCACCGTAACTGCCGAGGTCGTCAACCATGGAAACTACAGTGGAAAGACGGTTGTTCAGCTCTATGTTTCAGACACGGAAAGCACCTTGACCAAGCCCGTCCGTGAGTTGAAAGCATTCCGGAAAATTGATCTTGCGCCGAACGAAAAGAAGACGGTTTCCTTTACGCTGGATCGCCATGCTTTTGAAAGCTATGACCCGAATCTGCACCAGTGGACAATGGAAGAGGGCTTCTATGAAATTCATGCGGGTCTTTCCTCCCGTGATCTGCAGGCGAGCTGTACGGTGTATGCCGATGCCCAGTCGCCTTATTCTTACGGTGGGAACACCTCTGTCAAAGTAATCATGGAACATGAGGAATTGAAGCAGATACTGCATACATTTTTCACGGAACATGCATTACCCTGGACGGCAATGCTTACAAGCTATGAATATACGTCGCAGGATACGATCGGAATGATCCTCGGACAGGTGCATTGTCCGGAGGATGCCGGAGCAACGCTTTATCGCAGAATGCGTAATGTAAAGAAACGCTAGGAATCTCTTCCCCCGCAACGGCTTTTCTGTACTCCTCTCTCTTGTAAGCTTCGAAGATTTATGCTATAATGATAGCAGTGTTCCTGTACAAATGCGATTGCGCAGAAATGAAAAAGCGCAATCTTTCCCTCATTCAAGGAGGAAAAAACAGAATGTCTATCTTTTCAAAACCAACATACAAGGAAGTTTCTCTGCCGTTTATTCATGACTGTTATGCTGCGGAATATGCCGAATATCTTCAGGCAGGCTTTATTGATCTTGAGGCATATGGTATCATTGATGGAAAAATGCAGTATTTATATGCAAGTCATTCCCTGAAGAATCCGATCATGTATGATACCGGCGACTATGAACAGATGATTGCGCTTCTGAAAGATACCAGCGGAAAGCAAGTCAGGGTCAGATTGAAATATAAAAAAGATCGCCTTGTCGGGTTTAAAATCTTGCCGGAAAGCCTTGCGGAGGCGCTGGAGGATGAACGTTTTCTGCAGCTGGAGGGGGCTTCTGCATGGAATATCAGCGATGTTTCCTGCAGAGAAAAGCGGAGCGTATAAATGCAATGCGCATGTGATGGCGGAATACGACCAAAAAGCGGAAACCTGTGAAGGCTTCCGCTTGCTTTTCCTTCTCGTGCGCATTGGGGAACGTGGGTTTAGTGCTGGATCTGAAACAATTGCATCGACGCAATGCAGCACCGGACATAGGACGCCGCTCTGCAACTTACCGCCCGAAAAATGCAGGTTACCGAAAAATCCTTGTACTGCTTTTTCTTTTGTGATAAAATAAAGTCAAAGAGGAAAGGAGTCATCAAAATGGCAATACTGGACGTGAAGAAGCTTACCAAACAATATGGCGATTTTACTGCGGTCGACAACATTTCCTTCCAGGCGGAGCAAGGCGAACTTCTGGGATTTCTTGGTGTAAACGGTGCAGGAAAATCAACCACGATCAATATGCTTTCCACGCTGCTGCAGCCTGACGGAGGTACGGCGGAGATATGCGGTTATTTGCTTGGGAAAGAGGATCGCAATATCCGCCGGAATATTGGCATTGTCTATCAGCAGAACTGTCTTGACGAGATACTTACTGTTCAGGAAAATCTCATCTGCCGTGGTGTCATACACGGTGCTTCCAAACCACAGGCAAGAAAAAGACTGGCTGAATTATGCGAAATGCTTTCTCTTGGTGATATCCTGAAAAAACGTTACCGGCAGCTGTCGGGAGGACAGAAACGCCGCTGTGAAATTGCAGCGGCACTGATGCATACACCGGAACTGCTTTTTCTGGATGAGCCTACAACGGGACTTGACCCTGCGACGAGAAAAGATGTATGGCAGGCGATTGAGGACTTACGGAAGAACACCGGAATGACGGTGTTTCTTACCACGCACTATATGGAGGAAGCCGCCGCTGCAAACAGAATTATTATCATTGACAAGGGACGGATTATGGCGGAGGGTACACCGTTTGCACTGAAAGAAACCTATGCATCCGACATGGTAAAAATCTATTGTGCAAGCAATGTATCAGCGGGGATCTGCAGAACATTGGCAGAGCAGGGAATACATGCTGCGTTGAAAGACTATGGACTGGAATTTACAGTCCGAAACACTGCTGCCGCACTGGCACCGCTGTATTCCATCAAAGATCGGATTGATGGATTTGAAGTGATACAGGGAAGTCTGGATCATGTATTCCTTCACGTTTGCGGAAGAGAAGGGGAGTAATGGAAATGACGAATTTTACAGAACTTGTAAAAAGAAATATCAGGGTGTATCTCCGTGACAGGGGTGCAGTATTTTTTTCGCTGCTGTCGATGCTGATCGTGCTTGGACTTATGCTGTTCTTCCTTGGAGATATGAATATCAGCAGTCTGACAGATCTGCTCGCTGCTCTTCCGAACCGTAATGCGGATGCCGATCAGAAAAATGCGGAGCTTTTCGTGATGTTATGGACCTGCGGCGGTATCCTTTCTATCAATGGCGCAACCGTAACCCTTGCGGTGTATTCTTCCATGATCAGCGACAGGACAAAGGGTATTCTAAATTCCATATACACCGCCCCTGTGAGCAGATTCACGATTTCTGCCGCCTATGTAACGGCTGCATGGATCTGTTCGGTCATCATCTGCACGCTGACATTAGCGCTCTCGGAAATATATTGTGTCCTGCAGGGTGGGGAAGTCTTTTCTTTCCTGTCACATCTAAAGCTTTTGGGCATGATTATGACGAATTCCTTTACCTATGCTTCCCTGATGTATTTTGCAGCTGTGCTTGTCAAAACTGAAGGTGCCTGGAGCGGAATCGGTACCGTGATCGGTACGCTTGTCGGATTTCTTGGCGGTATTTATCTGCCGATCGGCTCTCTCGCCGAGGAGATCGCCGTTGGATTCAAATTCTTCCCGGTCATTTATGGTGCGAAAATGTTCAGAAATGTGATGACTGCGGAGATCTGCAAAGAAATATTCACGGATGCCCCCGAAGCATTCCGGAGCGAATATCTGGATGTGATGGGCATTCATCTGGACTTCTTCGGCACGAACATCAGCGACGGCGGCTGCGCAGTGATCCTGCTGCTATGCGGTTTGGCGTTCCTGATTGCAGGTGCATTTGCAACCAACTGCAAATCAAAGCGTGACAGATAACAGGAGGCGAAGCGGCTTGAAAATCATTATTGAACCCTTGGCGGAGGGAGCGGAAGAAGAAATCATCATACGGAGCAACAGCCTTGACAGCGACCTGATGGAGCTGATCTATTCTCTGAAAGCGGGGCGCAGCAAGCTTACTGCATTCAATGACGGGGAGATTCTGAAGCTTGCTCCGAATGAGATATACTATTTTGAATCGGTGGACAATCACGTCTGCGCCTGCTGTGAAAGCAGCGTTTACGAGGTGAAGCAAAAGCTGTACGAGCTTGAACGAATTTACGAAAATACCGATTTTATCCGGATTTCAAAGGCAATGATCGTGAATGTGTCGAAGATCGTTAAAATTGTGCCGATGTTCAACGGCAGGCTGGAAGCCGTGCTGCACAATCAGGAACGGGTCATTATTTCACGGCAATATGTTCCGGATCTGAAGAAAAAACTGGGTGTGTAGGAGGAGGCAGTTATGAAATTTTTGAAAGAGTTTCTGAATTTTTTCACGGTTATTACAACTGCCATCACCGCAGTGGTAGGAATCGTCACAGCATTCGGCGGTTATACGGAAGTGTCACCGTATATTGCATTGCAGATTCTCGGTTCCGGTGCGGTTACGGCAGTGCTGACAGCTGCAATTTATAGTGCTGAATTCAAAAGCAAAACACATTTTTTCCTGTTGACTGCGATCCATTATGTGCTGCTTTGCATCACCATGAATATCATCGGAATAATGTTTGATTGGATAGAAGCAAGCGCAATCGGTTGTCTGATGATGTGCATTTATGTTGCGGTTGTATATGTGATTGTATATGCGATCAGCTATGTGCTGATGAAGAAAGAAGCGGATGCGCTGAATCGTGCACTCAATGAAAGAAACAAAAATGCTGACGGTTCTCGCTGACAGCATCAGAAATTCGTATAAATCGTAAGCTATCCCGGAAACGAGCGTTCACAGAACAAATGAGGATTGATTCGGAAACGGATTTTTAGCGAAAAACTGTAGAAAAGAGTGTTGACAATCCGGAAAACCTATGATATAATATACCTAATATATGAATGAACTGTGAAATAAGAAAAATATTTTCATTCATTGGAGGGGAATTGTTTATGAATAGAAAACGACTCATTGCAGCCGCATCCGCCGTGATGCTGGCTTTTCTGGGCATGGCGGAATTGCCGCAGAAGGCGGAAGCCATCGGTTCGGAGGTGTATTTCACCGAATTCGATGCCTCCGTCAATGACGGTGAACCGATCCGGGGCGTAGATATTTCCTCGATTCTGGCAGTGGAGGATGCAGGCATCGATCTGTATGACGCCTACGGCAACAAGCAGGATATTTTCCGGACGCTGGCGGAACACGGTGTCAATTACATCCGTGTGCGTGTGTGGAATTCACCCTATGACAGCGAGGGCAACAGCTACGGCGGCGGCAACTGTGATGTCAATACCGCTGCAGAGATCGGCAGACGGGCGGCGCAGTACGGCATGAAGCTGCTGGTCGATTTTCATTATTCCGATTTCTGGGCGGATCCCGAAAAACAATCCGTCCCGAAGGCATGGGCGGATTACAGTCTGGAATGGAAGAAAACCGCCATCTGGAATTTCACAACGGAAAGCTTGCAGACCATCCGTAATGCCGGTGCGGACATCGGCATGGTGCAGGTGGGCAATGAAACCAACTGCTTCTTCTGCGGCGAAACGGATATTTATAACATCTGCGCCATGTTTACCAGCGGCTGCAAGGCAGTGCGTGACTTTGATCCGGATATTCTCATCGCCCTGCATTTCGCCAATCCCTCGACCGGATACTATGACTGGTATGCGCAGATGCTGGATGACTGCTGGGTGGATTATGATGTATTCGCCACTTCCTATTATCCTTACTGGCATGGCACGACTGAAAATATGACCTCCGTGCTGAAGAACATTGCGGATACCTATGGAAAATATGTCATGGTTGCAGAAACCGCCTATCCCTATACCAGTGAGGACGGTGATTCGTTCGGCAATGCCGTTTCCGAGGGATCTTCCGGCTGCGAATTCCGCTATGATATTTCCGTAGAGGGACAGGCACAGTGCCTCTCCGATGTGTTTCAGGCGGTGGCAAATGTCGGCAGCAAAGGAATCGGCGCATTCTATTGGGAACCTGCATGGATCGGCAAGCAGGGCATCTCATGGGCGGAACAGAGTCAGCTTTGGGAGACCTATGGTTCGGGTTGGGCAACTGCCGCAGCCGGCGAATATGACGCTTCCGCAACAGCGGCAGGCGGTTCGTCCTATGACAATCAGGCACTCTTTGATTTCAGCGGCAAGCCCCTTGCATCGCTTTCCGTTTTCAGTCAGATCTATCCGCAGAATGAACCCGATTTCAAGCCGGAATCCCCTGTGCAGGACGGTGCATACCGTATCCGGAATCTGAACAGCGGATTATATATGACCGTTGCGAATGCCGAAGCTGCAGCCGGTGCCAATGTCGTGCAGTATGCGGCGGATGGTGCGGATGCCGCAAATACATGGCATATCCGCAATCTGGAAAACGGCTGGTGCGAGATCTATTCCGATCTGGGCGATGGGAAAACCTACCTTCTGGATCTGGATTTTGGAAAAGCAGATAATGGGACGAATATCGGCATTTATACGACTACGGATGCCGATGCGCAGAAATTCCGCCTGATCGCCAATGACGACGGCAGCTATTACATCGTGACGAAAACCACCGGCGGCAGAAGTGCCATTGAGATGGAAGACGGCAAATCGGAGAATGCCGGCAATGTCCAGCAGTTCGAGGTCAACGGGCATAACTGCCAGAAATGGCTACTGGAACCCGTGGAGGAATTTTACCGCACGGGCGACCTCAATGCGGACGGCAAAGTGGATGCCTTTGATCTGGGGATTCTCAAACGCCGCATGCTGCAAAATAATCCCCATGGTGCAGGCGATGTCAATGCGGATGGGGATATGACCATCACAGATTTGGTTGCACTCCAGAAACACCTCCTTGGCAGGGAATATTTCACGCCGAAAGAACACGGTACCCCTCAGAATACGATCTTCCCGAAAGTATAATGCATCAATCACCTCCGGCGGCACCCGGAGGTGATTTGTATATGCCGCATTGACTTTTCCGGGTGGTTATGCTATAATGCATATATGGATCGCATGACGGAAGATTGCGGTCAGGAACGAAAGGATCACAGAAATGCGCATAAAAAAGAAAACCAAGATCAAACTGGTCATTTATTCTGCGATAATCATCATACTTGTCCTGATGATTGTATTGGGAAACCGGCTTCAGATCGAGCGATACCAAGTGATTTCGGATAAAGTTTCAGAGCCCGTACGGATCGTTTTTCTCTCCGATCTGCATAACTGTACCTATGGCGGTGCCGATCAATCCGGGATATGGAATATCATTGCGGCGGAACAGCCGGATCTTGTTCTGTTCGGCGGCGATGTCATTGATTTTCAGGGTGGGACAAAACATGCACTCCACCTGATGGAAATGGTGCAGGAAGCCTATCCCTGCGCTTATGCCGCCGGCAATCATGAGGTGCTTCATGAAAATACGGAAGCATTTTACGCCGAGGTAGCGGCGCTTGGAATTCCGATACTTCACGGGGATTTCATTGATCTAACTGTGAATGGTCAGGATCTTCGGATCGGCGGTGTGATCCATGTATACGAAAATCCCGCTCAGCTTACGGCGTGCTGCCAGTCGTTCGGTGAAGACAGATATAACATCCTTCTTGCACACCAGCCCGAACAATTCGATGAGATCATCGCTGAATGTGACACACACAATACGGACGTTGACCTCGTACTGTCAGGGCATGCGCACGGCGGTCAGTGGCGGATTCCAAAGCTGCTGGATCAAGGGCTCTATGCGCCCGACCAAGGGATCCTGCCGGAATACACTGCAGGTCAGCGGGAACATGACGGTACGGTACAAATCACCAGCCGTGGCTTGGCAAAACCGCTGAGAATGATCTTCATCCCCCGGATTTTCAACCGTCCTGAAGTGGCAGTAGTGGAGATCCTGCCGGAAGCATAACGCCGCTTCTGTCCTGCAGTCTGTTTCTATGCAAATTAAAACTGACTTCGTTTTGAAAACGAAGTCAGTTTTTTTAGGTAGGATTCCATTAAAACGTAGGTCCGGAAAGCGGAACGGATCAGAATCCCTTGCCGAAGAGGAACTTCTGGAGGGATACGGCGTCCACTACAGTCACAGCACCGTCACCGTTGATGTCATTGCCCTTTGTCACTGCGGCATTCGTGAGGAGATCCTTTTTCAGCATCGCCAGATCAAATGCATTCACAATGCCGTCGCCGGTCAGATCGCCCTTGATCACAGGAACCTCGGGTTCTTCCGGATCGGGGGTTCCGGAGGGAACATACTGCGCATAGCAGACATACAAGCCGCTGCCAGCGGATGCAATATAATAGGTGCCGGCCTTCGGAATATCCAGTGTATAGGCATTGAGTGAACCGCCCACTACGTTCTCGACCGTATCAATGACATTGCCGGAGGCATCAAGGAGATTCACGGTTCTGGGCGTTTCTGCATTCGAGGACATCATGTAAACGGTCACGCTGCCATTCTGCGGAACGACCATCTCGATCGAACGGTTGTCGGGGATGCCCTTGCCGCCGAGGAAGATTCTGCCATTCACATTCACCTTACCGTCCGTGGACTGGTAGTTTTCATCCGTTACGGTCAGCGCATCCGCTGCGTTTGCCTTGAGGGTGTATACGCTGTTGACCTTGACATCCGCACTGAAGGTACCCTTTGTTACATTTGCCGCATTCAGAATGTAGTCATCATCCGACGGAACATCCGGAACATCGGGGGTATCGGGATCGGTGGGCGTTCCGGGCGTGACTGTGCCCGTGCCATATGCCTTGTTCTGCATTCTGCCGGCATATTCCATGGATGTTGTTTTGGCTTCATCCGGCGTCTGCGCCGTGTACTGGTTCAGATAGATCTTGGAAGCATCAATATCGAAATTATCATATGCTTCGCCGCCGCTGACGAGGTTTGGAATATTTGCCGAATCCATGCGGTTATTCACTGCGGTATAGATGGATTTGCCGGAGCAGCTGTCAAGCTTGTCATTGTAGGACTTGATCGTGCCGCTGTATGCGTCGCTGCCCATGGCTTCCATATCCAGCGGCAGGTTGACTTTCTCAAAATAGTTTGCCTCGGAGAATACCTTGGAGTTGTAGGAAGCACCGATGCCGTAGCTGGAATTGTTCTTGAAGTAATTGTTGTATACATGGATATGCGCTACTCTTGCACGGGGGTTACGGGAAGAGGTGCCGTTGAACCAGTTATGGTGGTAGGTGATCCAGTCCTGATACTGGGACGGACCGCCGCCGACCAGAGAGGTTTTATGGCAGTTTTCATAATAGTTATAGGAAATGGTGATGTACTGTGCCCATTTCATATCGGTTGTGCCGTCACCCTCTGCCTTGTCATCGTCCACGGTGCCGTTGCCTGCATATTCGTTCTTACCGATACCGAAGCTGTTATTGTGAATCCAGATATTCGAGGACATGTTATCGCTGGCGCCGTTGATGGCAACTGCATCGTCCGGATACTGGTAGAAGTAGAGATTGCGGACCTCCATGCTCTTGGAACGCTTCATTTCGAAGCCCCAGCGTACCAGATGCGTATCATAGCCGATGCCTTCGATGGTAACATTCTCGCCGTACTGCAGATACAGCATATGGGAGCCGTCATTGGAGCTGCCGTCATTTGCTCTGGCACCGGAGGGAACGTCGATCTCACCGATCAGTCGGAAGCAGACATTGCTGGGCTTTGCACTGTAGAAAATATTGTACAGACCCGTCTTGCCGTTATAGGTGATGGTGTCCTTGTTTTCATTTGTCACATAGATCACAGTCACGCCGGATTTGAGGGTGCCGTCGTTGTTGTAGGCACCGACGCCTTCGGATCTGTTCCAGTGTGCGTAGCCGCTTCTGTCCGTTTTCAGCGGTGTGATCGTGCATTCTGCACTGCCGGCGGAACCGGTGATTTTCACATCATAAGAGGTGCCGCCCTTGAGTCCCGGGATATCCACACGGTTTCCACGGATCAGTTCAGCGTCCACATTTGTATAAGAGGATGCACTGCTTTCCTTATAGGATACGGACACATTGCTGCCGATCTTGGAGGAATCCCATTCTGCATAGGCGGTATCGAACCAGCCGCCGCAGAGGGCGATCGCATCGGAGGTGGTCGTGCCGGAATTACCGGTGCTGCCGGATGTAGTTTTATTCAGATAGGTCGGTGTCCAGCCGCTGAACCAGCTTGCAACAGATACGGACTGCGCATCGGAATCGGAGATCACACTGCCCTTGCGGGAGGAGAGATTCACAGCAGAACCATCGGTCAGATGGGTATTGTATTCCTTGAACGTTGCTGCTGTCGGTTCTACGCCGCTCATGCTTGCCCAGCCCTCATCACGGATGAGACCTGCATATTCCACAGAGGTGTTGTAGAACATAACAACTGCCGTATCACGCCACGGTCTGCCGAGGTAGCCGGGGGATACGACCAGATCATCCGCTGCGGTGATGTCGCAGTTGTAGAAGAGGTATCCCTTGGACTGTTCTCTTGCTGCCGTAATGTAACCGCCTGCTGCAGATGCGGAGTAGCCCTTGAAGGACAGCTCGCAGTTTTCGAAAACATAGTCGCCCTTGCCGAAGATATAGTCAGTATTGCCCTCGATCTTGCAGTTCTTGAAGTATCCCTGTGCACCGCCGGTATAGAGGGTATCCTGGCTGCCGTAGAGTTCGCAGTTATAGAATTCCGCATAGTTGGAGTCGATTGTGAGTGCCGCACCACGTTCGGTTGCTGCCTTGCTCTTGACATCCGCACTGGAGGCGGTTCTGTCAAATGTAATGGACTGGCTGCCGGAGGGGGTTACGCCATCTGCGATCTCCTCGCTTGTCACATAGCGGTTGAAGGAATTTTCAAAAACGATGTTCTCCGCCTTGAAATAATCCGCACCGGACAGCAGCTGCACGCTGCCGCCCCAACGCTGGGTCGATTCCGCCTTTGCGGATTTTGCGGAAGCATTGGCAGCACTGTATCTGCCGTCGCTGCCGACGCTGTAATAGTTGTAGCCGATACCGTAGTACCAGGTCAACAGGACATCGCCCTTCTGCGGTTCATCATTGACGAAGGTCACATAGGGGGTCTTGACAACGATCTGTTCACGGTATGTACCCGGCGCAATATGAATCGTCACACGGTCGGATTCGGAGGCGGGCTTGAGATTTGCTGCCGCATTCACTGCCTCCGTCACGGTATTGTAGTTGTTGCTTTTGCCGGAATAACCGACATAGAGATCTGTTCCGGCAGCGCTTGCCGGTGCGGGAACTGCGAGGAACTGGCAAATGACCATTGCCATCACAAGCAGTACAGAAATCACCCGCTTACTTCTTGATATTGTACCCATTACTACCACACTCCTGTCATCTGATCTGATTTGCTGACATTGTTTTGCTTGTCGGAAACTGCCCTCCTTTCGCTATATTTCCATTTTCATTATAGCATGGCTTTGGTGAAAAGTAAATATTTTTTTCTCAATTCCTGCCTGTTTTGTGAATGTCTTACAAAAACCAGAGTTTCATTTGTATATTTTCACAGTAAAAATACTTTTTGTATACAGAATGAAAAGCGGATGCCAAAAAAAGGAACACAACGAAATACGTTGTGTTCCTGAGACAGAATCTTATTTTACATCATCAGAAATCGGAAGCTGCAATGTTTTCACTGCATCTGCCACAAGCTTTGCCACTGCCTTTGCGCCGGTTTCAGTAAAGTGTGTCATATCCGTAGAACCGGTCGCACACATGTGATACTGATATGCTGCATCATAACCGATGGAATTATAATGGTTGACCATCAGGGTGTTCAGGTCGATGCAGGGGATATCATATTTCGCCGCAAGCTGCTTCATGGCGTTGCAGTAACCACTGTAGCTGCCGACAAACTTGCCGCCGGAATATGCTTTCAGACCGATCACGGTTGTTACCAGAACCGGAGTGCCGCCCTTTTCGATGGTACCTTCGATATACTTCTGCATGTAGAATTCGAAGGAACCGTCCGTCGGATTATTCACATTGCCGCATACCGGTGCGTAACGTTCTGCCTTGTTGGAGGCTGCATCGTTGATGCCGAACTGAATGAACAGATAATCGCCGGTTTTCATCGTTCCCAGAATCGTATCCAGTCTTCCGTTGTCATAGAAAGACTTGGAACTTCTGCCTGCAATGGCATGGTTGGAGACAGTCACGTTGTTCTTGAAATAATTCCCCAGATAATAGCCCCAGCCCTGCTGCGGTGCGTAGCTTTCACGATAGGTCTGTACGGTGGAATCGCCTGCAATATAGATCACAGGATTTTCGCTGTCCGGAACGACGGGCTTCTGTCCCGGCTGATAAGTTTCTGCGATCGGTTCATCCGTCAGTTCCATTTTCACATAATCGAAATTCGGACCGCCGTTTTCTGTCAGAGAGGAAAGCTTTATGATATTTTGACCCTTTTTCAGAGGCAGCACGATACCTCGTTCTGCCCATGTTGTCCATGCGCCGGTCCCGTTGAAGGGCTGTACCCAGTAGTCGGCACCGCCGTTGACTTCGATTTTCATACTCCGATCGGTTTCTGTGCCGTTTGCCATATTGAAGGTCACAAGATAGTTTCCGCTCTCCATTGCATTGAGTGTCCAGGTGATGGAACTTTCTGCGGAATTATCCAGATTCACATAGGAGGAACCCGTAAATCCGGCGTTCACTGTTTCAGAAACACCATTGACAACTGCCGCATTCTCTGCATAGTGCTTGGAAAGCGCTTTCTTCAGCATTGCCATATCGAAGGCATTCACGACACCGTCGCCGTTCATGTCGGCAGACTTTTTCTGTTCCGCTGTCAGTTTTCCGTTACGTGTCAGGTAGTTCTGCAGTTCTGCGGTATCGCTGCTGTTTGCAGTACCGTCAAGATTCACGTCGCCCCTGAGCGCCTGATTGGTATTGCCGCTGTCCGTTGTGCCCTGCTTGACTTCTTCAAGCAGCCATTTCTGGTTGGCACCGCCGTTTACAGTCCACTGCTGGATATTTGCGCCGTTTTCGGTGCTCTTTGCATTGACTTCCACACAGGAAGCGTCACCTGTAATCTTGGTCAGGATGGTGTAGGAACCATCATTATTTTTGACAAACTTGAACTGCTGATTGTCGCCGCCCTTGTAGGTGTAGATCTCGATGTTTGCGCCGTCTTCGGTGCTCTTTGCGGATACGTCCAGTGCATAGGTTTCACCGTCGCCGACCTGGGAGAACAGAGCATAGTAGCCGTTTCCGGTGGAGACAGCCTTCCAGCAGATGCTGTCACGATTGTCGCCGCCTGTGTACTGCTGTACGTTGGTGCTGTTGGCAGGTGTACCGCCATCCACATCCAGATAGAGACCGCTGTTGACATTTTTCAGCATGTAAATACTACCATCTTGCAGGACGGAAGGTTCCACCGGATCGGAGGGAACAACGGGTGTATCAGGCTGGGTATTACCGGAGGAATTACCCCATGTGACCTGTGTCACGAAGAGTTCAGCCAGCTTCATTGCTCCCTGACGATTCGGGTGAAGGTTGTCGATGAAGAGGGCATCTGCCTTGTCTACACCGATGGATACGCAGTAATCCTGGAAGAGATTGAACAGATCCACAACCTGGACATTCTGTTCCTTGCCGATCTGATCGAGCTGTGCAGCAAACCAGCGGCTTGTCAGGAGCGGATTCTTGGTATAATCGCCCTTTCTGCCCTGCTGCTTGACAAGGACAACTTCCATGCCCTTTGCCTTTGCACGCTTTACCATATCGGTTACGGTATTGTAGTATTCTGTTGCATCGGAATAATTGGTATCGTTGATACCGATGGAGATGATGTAAACATCCCCCTTTTTGCCGTAATATTCGATGGCATCGAACTGACCGGCTTCCACAAAGCCCTTGGCATACTGACCGCTTGCCGCCATGTTGCGGACATTCCAGCTGTCATCAATGTACTGGTCGAGTACCTGACCCCAGCCAGCCTGTGTGCTGGTGTTCAGCGGATAGTAGTTGCATACTGTGGAGTCACCGCAGAGCCATACGGTATTGGGCATCACTGCGGAATCGGAAACCTTGTCGATCTCCACCGCACTGATGGTGTAGGCGTAGCCCGTCTTTCCGGCTGCTGCACGGAGATTGAGCTGCCCATCGGTGACGGGGATCAGGATCTCATCCACTGCATTGTTGCCGGTCATGTTGACGATCTGGAGCATATTCTCCATATAGACGCTGGTACGGCTGGTATTGCCGAGCGTCACTTTCACACGGTACAGTCCCTTGGGGAGATCTACATTAAAAGTGGTGCTGCCCGTGAACTGTACCGCATCGGAGAGTGCACCGCTGCCGGCTGCATTGACATTGGTCACACCGGAAGCAGCAGAGAATCCGTAGCCCTTGGAGGCAGTGTACCCATCGGCTGCACTGACAGAAGTGTAGCCGCTCTGTGCATTTGCGCCCAGGTCAAATTTGTAAGAAAGGGGTGTCACAGAAGGTGTGGTCGGCTCCGTGGGTTGTACAGGATTTGTCGGATCAGTGGAGGGCTGACCTGCATTGGAACCATAAATGGTTACCGCAGGACGCTCCGGCAGGGCTTCATCGGAGCCAAGATAGAAGCTCGGATGCGGCGGCTGGTTGTAGCAATTCTGCTCACCGGCAGCCTGTGTACGATACTGAGGATCATGCATCAGTGTCGTCAGGCGCACATCCGTTGTATAGGGTGTTGCATAAACACGCAGATACTTGCTGTCCGTGGAACGGAGCAGCAGCTCTTCACGCCAGTCACCGAAAATATCCGCAGACAGGCAGGGACTGGACTTGGAGCTGTTATTGGATGCACAGCCATCCGCTGTCAGCAGGCGGTTGATCTTGCTTGCGCTGACGTATTTTTCGATCTTGGTACCATCAAGAATTTCTCTTTCGAGGTCACCGTCCCAGTAGATCATCATGTTCTGGGAGGGCTTGTTGGTTGCAATGGTCTTGCCGTTTGCATCAAAAATATCATTGCCGGTCGCACCCCAGAATTCTGCGCCGGGATTGCTTGCGAGGATATTGCCGCAGCAGGCACGACCGGTATCCTTGGTATGATCCTTATGGAAAATATTCTTACCGGTTTTTGCATCGATCAGGGACACGCCATACGGTTCGTTCTCATGGCACATCCAGAGTTCCAGACCATTGCGGTCGGGGAGAAAGTCACCCAGATGCATCGCATCGCCATGTCCCTGATTATTGCACCAGAGCAGAGAACCGTCATCATCAATGGTGGTCGAACCGAAGCAGATCTCCTGCCTGCCGTCGCCATCCACATCCGCTGCCATGCAGTTGTGGTTGCCGTTGTGATAGCCCTTGTTCGGATCATTGCCGGAACGATATACCCAGCGTTCCACTAATTTATCATTCACTACATCATAAGCAATTGCATTGAGCTGTGTATAATAGCCTCTGCCGGATACGGCACTGGGCTTGACGCCATCAAGATAGACAACAGCACCGTTGTAACGGTCCACTCTGTTTCCGTAATCATCGCCCCAGTCCTTTTTAAGGTTATTGCCTCTCGGAATGCCGTAATTGACGGTATCAAGCGCTTTGCCGGTTGCGCCGTCGAACAGGGTGTAGTACTCGGGACCCGTGAGGATATAGCCCGAAGAATTGCGGTAATCCTTGGACGCATCACCGATGACCTTCCCCGTGCCATCGACTGTGCCATCCGCAGTTTTGCAGGTCATTTCCGCCTTGCCGTCACAGTCGAAATCGGCAACGAGGAACTGCGTATAATGTGCACCTGCACGGATATTCCTGCCAAGGTCGATTCTCCACAGCTGCTTGCCCTCGAGGGTGTAGCAGTCGATGTAGACATTGCCCGTGTAGCCGGACTGGGAATTATCCTTGGAGTTGGAAGGATCCCACTTGACAAACAGCTCGTACTGACCGTCACCGTCCACGTCACCAAAGGAGGTGTCGTTTGCGGAATAGGTGCAGTCCTTGCCGGTCGGAACATTCAGCGGAATGTCAAAATACGCCTTGTTGCTGATCAGATCACAGTTGTCCGCTGCGATCACTTTGCCGCCGGCAATGGTTTCCAGCTTGTATCTGGAAGCACTGCTGCCGCCCTTATCCAGATAACATGTCGCATCTCCGGCATTACTTGTATAGATCAATGTGTTGTCACGGTAGAGCTTGAATACGGTATTGTCTGCGTCATCCGCATTGAATCTCCAGCTGACCATCATGCCGTTTCCGGTATTGATGGCATTCAGACCTCTGTCGAGGGCTTCCATGACATTTTTCCCCGTTCCGTAGGCTGCATCTGCAGTCATTGGTTCCATCGTTCCCATTCCCGAAAATGCGGATGGCAGCATACTGATGCTCAATGCAAGAGCCGCTGCCATTGCGGCGAAACGCCTGCTTTTCTTCACCATTTCAATTCTCCCTTTCTGGTGGTCAGCACATGGCTTCTGTATTGTAGTCATGGATGTTCCTGTGCTGTCTTTTTTATCGCTTGGATGATATGACCGATCGGTTTCAAAGTTATTAACGGTTAATTAACGATCTAATTATAGCACAGGAATACGCCGGTTGACAATGAAGTTTTCCATCATTGTCTTGACAATTTGTTGCATATTTGGTATAATTTACACAAAGTATTCCAGTTGTAATACGAATCGGATAGCGGATATTGCAGCGGAAAGGAGCGCATCATGCATATCTATCAGCTTGGATGGAACTGGGAGCATCCGGAGACATTCGCCATTGAGCGCCCGAACGGTCATTTCGGGTCGCAGATCATTCTGATCCGCACCAAGGGACGGGTACGGATGGATCGCAAAGAATACCGTGTGGAGAAAAACACTCTCTTTCTTGTAGAAAGCTGTCTGCCGCATTGTCTCTATGCGGATGGTGAACCCTATGCGGATGACTGGATCCGGTTCAGCATTGATCAGGAAGACGCCGATTTTATAGATTCACTCAAATTACAGTTCAACGTTCCCATCCAGCTGAAGGATGACACGATCTCCAGATTGATTGCAGTTGGTGTGGATATTTTCAATTCCGATGTGCTGCGGAAAAATGATACGCTCAATCTTCTTCTGAAAACGATCCTGAGTCATGTCAGCGAATGCAGTGCGCCGCCGTCCAAAAGTCATCAGAATCATTATGACAAGGAACTGGACAAAATCCGGCGTGAGATCTACGATGATCCGGCACGGGATTGGAATATCCCGCAAATTGCGGAATATCTGAATGTTTCCGCATCGCATTTTCAGCGGCTTTACAAGAAACGTTTTGGCATTTCCTGCATGAATGATGTGTTCATCAGCCGGATGCAGTATGCTAAAAACCTTCTGCTGAAAACGGATTACAGTGCAAAAGAGATCGCATTCATGTGCGGCTACCAGAGCTATGAGAATTTTTCACGCTCCTTTGTGAAGTATGCCTGCGTTTCACCTGTGCAGTACCGCAGCAAATTCAAGGAATCCTAATTTGCCGGCACTTCAGATTCATGATAGAAATCGTCGAATGGCAAAGAGGAATCGGAAATGAAAAAATTATTACTGGTCAGTGCGATCCTGATGACATTCTGTTGTCTAACCGGATGCCATTCGGATGGGCATGATGATCGCACGAACTACCGGACAACAACGGAACTAGCTGCTTCATCCGGCACAGAGACAAAAAGCCCTGTTGATTATGATGGGATCTATGACCAATACCTCGTGGAGACATTGCTTCCCGCATATGGGGTTTCTGCTTCTGCGGTTGCAGATGACACACAGGATCCTTCCGATACACCGCATCAGGAACTGTTGGGGATCGTCAGTGCATTGGTCTACGATTTCGGAGATGATGGAATGCCGGAATATCTGGTTCTGACTCGAGAGAATGCCGGAGATTATTGCTGCAATTGCTACTTAACGCTGTATGCATACGAACAGGGTGCGGTGGTCAGAAAGGACAGGATTCTGCTTGACGAATATGTGATTACTTCCGGCGGTGAACACGGCGACAGATTTGAACTCGGTATTTATGGGAATACGATATTCCAATCTCTGGAGACACGGAGATATGCATCCTATGGCCCCGATGCCCTGTGCAATGAATATACGTTCATTGCGGTGGTGGACGGCACATTTTCTAAGCTTGTTTTAAAAACCAACGCATTGCAGGTGGAAAACAAAAATTATGGTGAAGTGATCTATCATTGCGAAGCGATCTGCAGGGACAGTATGTATGGCGGCTGCAGCGATTATCCGGATCAAAATGATATTGAAAAAGCCGATGCTGGCATCAATGAGATACTGGAAGAAAAGAATTTCAATTACTTTGGCGGCATACAGCTGCGTGATGATCAAGCGATCGAACTCACCTTCACCAAAGAATCCGATGTGAAAATCTGTGATTATGACCGATATGCAGGCTTTACCACAACAGACCATACAGGATTTCAGGAGAAAGCGCATGATGCAGGCTATCTGCCGGAACTTCCTGTGGCGACGGAGGCTGCGGTGACTTCTTCTGAAAGCAGTACGGCTACAGGCTATTCTTATGAAACATATTCTGCTGAGATGAACATGTGTAAGAAAAAAGGTGAGATCAGCGGTGTAAATGTGGAAGGCTGTATCGCTACATTCAATGAACAGACCGGAGACTATTCCTATACGGGAACGACATTGGAGAACGAGCAGCAGATCGTTGCAGTCCGCAGTTATCGATATAAAGACCGTACATGGTATGACTTGTACGATATTGACTACAATGTTTATTATGGCTGGGTGGACGAGAAATACATCACATTTTATGATAAATCCATACAGACTACATCAGCTTCGACGACGACAACAACAACGACAACAACAGTAATCACAACAACAGAACCTGTTGCCGCAAGCTGGCAGGATGCGTACCGTATTGCACTGAACAATATCAGAAATTCCGACAGTTATGAATCCGCTTATATGTGGGATCTTGCAGATCTCGACGGCGATGCTGTTCCCGAACTGCTGATATCAAGCGGTTTTGATCGCCTTGACAAGGTGAGTATATATTACTATGATGGTAAACATGCTGTTCTTCTGGATTCAGACAGCGATGGAAAAGGTGATAAATTCGGTGAAGGTGGTTATATGGGACTTGATGGAGGATTGATAATTGAAAGCGGTTACAATTATCTTGGTAGGTCCTCCTATACATACTATCGTTACCATTCTGATCATACGATTGAAAGGCTGAAAGATTTTTATACGAATGAAGTGTTCGCAAAAGAGAATGGAATGCTACCGTATTATAAAATAGATGGAGAATATGTAACCCCCGATTTTTTCTATGATATCTACCATCAGATGCGTCCCGAAAATTACACACGTTTTACCCCTGTAGGACGCAAATACAGCTTTGATGATGATGCGGCGCTGAGATAGGGGCGTATGGTTCGGTTTTCCATGTTTCGCCAAAAAGAATCCCCCGAAAAGAGAGGACAACTCTATTCGGGGGATTTCGCTTAATTAAAACTGCCGTCCCAGACGGACAGATCCGAAAGGTATTCGCTTTCTACCGCCGGCACATAAAAAGCGCCGTATTCCTTGATGCCTTCGGGTCTGCTGCCTTCGGCATAATATTCGTCCGAAAGTGCAACGTAAAACCGGTAGTATGGCTGATAATATTCATCACGGGATCCGCTGCGGTAAATGAGCTCGGTTTTCGCAATTGCGTCAGCGGTGATTTCGCCGTTTTTCAGATATTCCGTCGGTACAGAAGTGAGATAACTGCCGCTGCACAAAAGCCGTTCTGCCTCGCTTGCATCAATGATCGGATATTCACCAAGATTCTGTGCGGCAGCCAAAGGATTATTCAGCCATATCATCATCAGCTTGCCGCTATCGTCGCAGCAGAATTGGGCGGTGGTAAAGTTGTAGCTTAAAATGTCCTGCTGATCATCTTCCTGCTGCTCATAAACATAGTAGCTGCGTATCTGCTCACCGTAGATATTGCGGTCACCATAGCTGTACACAGCCGGATTTTCGAACTGCAGAAGTCCTCTGAATTCCTTCGTCAGATATTCCAGCGTCTGCAATGCCTGCTTGTCACTTGTGCTGCTGTAAGTAAAGCTGTATTTGTCCGGCAGCGCAATGCTGCTCTGGAAGTCGATCGACATCAGACCATTGCCCAATACCCTGATTTCTACGGTTCTGATACCAAGCGGTTCGCCGCTGCAGACAGCTTCGATGCAGTAGGGAAGACCAGCCGCTTCTTCGGGGGGATTGTAGCAGATGTCGGAAACAAGCTCCAGTGTGATATCCGTCACTTCAATGCCGAGGGAATAAGCGGCATCACGTGCCATTTCTTCCATTTGTTCCTGCGTTAAATGTACCGGAACACTGCAGTTTTCTGCGATGGAAAGATTTTTGTAAACCGGCAAAGATTCAAGCTGCTTGTCCGCAGACCATGGGTTGATGGTATCAAGCTCCGAAATATCATTGACCATATACCCCTCAAAGCCCATATCGCCGAAAACAATATCCGAAGCGATTGGCGCAAGTACTGTATTCTCCGCTTGCAGATCGCTGATTTCCGGGTAAATACGGTGTGTCTCAAGAAGCTGGGTGAATGCCTCGTCCGTGATACGCATATCGCTGCGGACTGCACTGCTGATCGCAATTGCACCGACCAGCACAGCGGCGCAGGCGGCAGATGCAATTGCAATTGTTCGTCTTTTTCCTGCTGGGTGATCTGGCAGATTGCTTGCGCTTTCAAGGATGTCGGGAACATGCGCTTCATTTGCTTCGCCGATGGCATCGAGCAGTCTTTCGCTGTCGTTCATATCGCAATCTCCTCCTTTTCAAGGTGCGCTCTCAAAAGATTTCGGGTGCGTTTCAGCGACATTTTTACCGCACCTTCGCTGATTCCGCAAAGCTTTGCGACATCACTGATCGGATACAGATGCCAGTAGCGCAGCATAAAAATCCGTTTTGTCTGCGGTTTCAGTGAACTGAGAAATGTATCAAGTGCCTCTTTCAGATCCAGTTCCGCACTTAAATTGCGGTTCGTACCCACACATTCTGCCAGTTCATCCAGACAAAGGGGAATTTGTCCGCCGCCCAGTTTTGCACTTTTCGATTTTCGCCAGCGGTCGATCGCCAGATTGCGTGTGATTTTTCCGAAAAACACCGATAAACGTGTCGGCTTTTCAGGGGGGATGGCATTCCACGCTCTGATCCAGGTGTCATTCACGCATTCTTCGCTATCCTGCGGCGAATGTAAAATATTGTTTGCGATTGTGCTGCAGTATGTGCCGTACTTTTTATCACTTTCACGAATGGCAGTTTCATCCCGCTGAAAATACAGGGTGATAATTGTATTGTCGTCCATTTTGCACCTCCGTTCATTCGTCCAAAAGGCCTTTCACCTCTATAGACGGATTCTGCGCTTGAAAAGTAACACAATACCGGATATTTTTATTATACATGATTCTGTAGCGCTGTGTCAACAGGATCTGTTTTGCGTGTTTCAGAACGGATTTACAGGCAATTGCATTTTTTCTATTGAAAATGGTGCTGTCATATGGTATAATATAGAAAAATATGGAATTCTGTCAATTGAAATTTGCATACTGCAATCTTCATGATTTACGGATGGCAGAAATCTGAAAAGGAGAAATGATACAATGAATGCAAAAGTGCACGAACTGTTAAATCAACAGATCAACAAAGAATTTTATTCCGCATATCTTTACCTTGATTTTTCGAATTATTTTGAGGAAGCAGGGCTTGACGGATTTGCAAACTGGTACAGGATTCAGGCGCAGGAAGAACGTGACCATGCAATGCTCTTCTATCAGTATCTGCAGAATGAAAACCAGAAGGTGACACTGGAAGCGATTCCGAAGCCGGACAAGGAATTCACCTGCCATCTGGATGTGCTGAAAGCCGGTCTTGCACACGAGGAGTATGTGACTTCGCTGATCAACGATATCTACGCAGCAGCCTATGAGGTGAAGGATTTCCGTACCATGCAGTTCCTTGACTGGTTCGTGAAAGAACAGGGTGAGGAGGAGACCAACGCCAATACGATGATTACAAAGATGGAATTGTTCGGTTCCGATCCCAGAAGCCTTTATATGCTGAATCAGGAACTTGCAGCAAGAGTATACAGCGCTCCGTCATTGGTTCTGTAACCACATAGCTTGCATTGCGCAGCCCGTAAATACGGAAAGATCAACCGCAGTATCTCAGGATACTGCGGTTTGCTTTTGATCGGTCAATCCGGCTGCTGTACCGGATGCTTTTCCAGCCAGTGCTGTGCATAGGAACAGGTTGCGGTTACTTTTCCGTTTCTGCGCTGAATTTCCTCCACAGCCATTTTTACAAGCGTTCCGGCAACGCCCTGCCCACGGAGGGAATCATCCACGAATGTGTGGTCGATGCAGAAGACACCGGATTCCGTTTCCGGAAAGGTGATCTCTGCGATCGTTTTTCCGGATGCAGCTCGGCAGTAAATGCGGTTGCTTTCTTTCTGAAAGTTCATTGTATCACTCCTTTCGGCTTAGTATGCGAACGGGGAGGGGGATTATTCGTACGATCCGCAGTTTCGATGCAGGCAAAAAGAAAACCACGATGCAGATGATTCTGCCCCCATTTATTCCGTTCCATGCGTGACAAATCTCTGAAAATATGGTATAATAGAAATCATACAAATACAGCGAGGTGAGCATAATGGTATACATTACCGGCGACATCCACGGCGAAATGAAGCCGATCTATGAACTGTTTGAAAGCTTTCAGCCGGAAGCGGAGGACATCGTTGTGATCCTTGGCGATGCTGGGGTGAATTACACAGGACGTCTGCAGGACAGGGTGATGAAAGAGGATCTGTCCGCATTGCAATCCACGTTTTTTTGCATTCACGGCAATCACGAAAACCGTCCTCAGAATATTGCTTCCTACAGGGAGAAAGTATGGCACGGCGGCAGAGTGCTGTATGAAGCGGATTTCCCGAATATTCTCTTTCCGGTGGATGGGGATATTTTTGATCTTGACGGCAAACAGTGCCTTGTGATCGGCGGCGCATACAGTGTGGACAAGTTTTATCGGATCAGCCATGGCTATCACTGGTGGCCGGATGAACAGCCGACGCCGTCCATCAAAGCAGATGTGGAGGCAAAGATCAGATCCCATAAAGTTGATATTGTTTTCTCCCACACCTGCCCGTTCAAGTATATTCCCACAGAATGCTTTTTACCCGGCATTGACCAGTCCACAGTTGACAACAGCACGGAGGAATGGCTTGATACCATTGAAGCGGCGCTCGATTACGAGATATGGTTCTGCGGTCACTGGCATATCAACAAACGGATCGATCGCATGCAGTTTCTCTTCCATGAGGTTGTAGTGCTGTAGCGGAAAGACGAAAACAGAATGCTTCCTGCACACACATTCACAAAACCAGCGGGTTTGTGAATGTGTGTTCTGTTTATGCGAACTGTGTGCGCTTGTGAGAGTTTTCCATGGATGAAAATAAATTTCATATTGCTATTGACTTTCATATGAAATTGGTGTATAATAAATATGCAATTGAATTTCACTACACGGTGTAAGACATTGGAGGATGCTATGAAATTTTCGGAGAAAATCCGTACTTTGCGGACGGGGAAAAATTTGACCCAGAAAGAAACTGCCGCTTTTTGCGGTGTATCCATGCGTACATATATCTCCTATGAGCAGGAGGGACGTTATCCCAGAAAACGTGAGATCTACGAAAAGCTGGCAGAGCTGTTCGGTGTGGACAAAAACTATCTTCTCACAGAGGATGAAGCATTCGTTTCTGAAGCGTCTAGGCGGTATGGCAATCGAGGCAGACAGCAGGCAGAAGCGCTTGTTGCCGAGCTTTCCGGGTTATTTGCCGGCGGTGAACTGTCCGACAGCGACCGGGATGCGGTGATGATCGCTTTGCAGAAGGTTTATTTTGAATGCAAAGAGGAAAACCAGAAATACACGCCGAACAAATACAAACCGGATCACGAGTAACCGGCATTTTGAAGGGAGTATTATGGATTCTTATGAAATTTACAGGCATGCCGGCGAGCTTGTGCAGCGCCACGGAACCAATGATCCGGTCAGGCTTTGCAAGGATATGGGCATTAAACGAATCGATGTGCCTGATTTCACCGACCTGCTTGGCATGTACACCTATCGCTGGAAACATCGGATCATCCTGATGAATCCGAACATTAACCGGACGCTTTACCGCATGGTGCTTGCGCATGAGATCGGGCATGACCAGCAGCACAGACACCTTGCGGCAGGTGATGGGCTGCAGGAATTCCAGCTGTTTAACATTACCGATATGACGGAATATGAGGCGAATGCGTATGCAAGCCATATTCTGATCGATGATACCGAAATGCTTGACCTGTTCAAAGCAGGATATGACATTGCTGCTGTTGCGAAGATGCTGCATGTGAATGTCAATCTTCTGCTTATCAAAACACAGGAATTGAATCGGATGGGGATGGATTTTAAACTGCCCTATTCGCCGGATGCAAGATTTTTCAGAAATACACGGGATTGACGGGAGGTGCTCCATGCAGCGTTATTACATTGCCATCGACTTAAAGTCCTTCTATGCTTCCGCAGAATGCGTGGAGCGTGGACTGGATCCTCTGACGACCAATCTTGTGGTGGCGGATGCCTCCAAAACAGAAAAGACGATCTGCCTTGCGGTGACGCCATCTTTAAAAGCGATCGGTGTTCCCGGCAGACCCCGTTTGTTCGAGGTCGTGCAGAAGGTACGCAATGCCAATCGTGACAGACTGTTCAGAGCGCCGGGACGCCGATTCATCGGCAAGTCCTGCGATGCTGTGGAACTGCATGCCGATCCTGCACTGGAGATCGACTATCTTGTTGCACCGCCCCACATGGCACGGTATATGGAGATCAGTACGAAAATCTATGAGATCTACCTGCGCTATATCGCACCGGAGGATATCCATGTCTATTCCATTGACGAGGTGTTCATTGATGTGACAGCGTATCTTTCCGCGTATAAATGCACACCGCACGAGCTTTGCATCCGCATGATCCGGGATGTGCTGAAGGAAACGGGCATTACCGCAACTGCCGGTATCGGAACGAATCTGTATCTTGCGAAAGTCGCAATGGATATCGTTGCAAAGAAGATGCCGCCCGATCAGGATGGTGTGAGAATCGCAGAGCTTGACGAAATGTCCTACCGCAGACAGCTGTGGAATCATCGTCCGCTGACAGATTTCTGGAGAGTCGGTGCAGGAACTGCCAGAAAGCTGGAGGCAAACCATATGCACACCATGGGGGATGTGGCGGAATGTTCGGAGTATGATGAAAACAGGCTGTATAGGCTCTTTGGCGTGAATGCGGAGCTGCTCATCGACCATGCATGGGGATGGGAGCCTTGTACTATTGCGGACATCAAGTCATACCGCCCGAAGGCACATAGTTTGAGTCAGGGGCAGGTGCTGTCCTGTGCATACAGCTATGAGAAAGGAAAACTGATTGTCCGTGAAATGACGGAGCTGCTGGTGCTGGATCTGGTGGAGAAGGGGCTTGTTACGGATCAGATCATACTGACTGTCGGGTATGACCATACCGGAATTCCGGAGGATTATGACGGTAAAATGGAAACCGACCGCTATGGCAGACGGCTTCCGAAGCAGGCGCATGGTTCGATGAATCTTGGAAAATACACCGCATCTACAAGGCGGATCGTTTCTGCGATGGTACAGCTGTATGCACAGATCGTGGATGAACGTCTGCAGGTGCGGAGAATGTATGTGGTTGCAGGACGTGTGCTCTGTGAGCGTGATGTCCCCAAGGAAGAATTTGTGCAGCTGGATCTGTTTACGGATGCGGAGCAATTGCAGCAGCAGCGGGCACGGGAAGAAATGCAGGAACAAAAGGAACGTTCCATTCAGCGGGCAATGCTGGGAATCAAGAAAAAATTCGGAAAGAATGCAATCCTCAAGGGCATGAACTTTTCCGAAGGTGCAACGACCATTGAGAGAAATGGGCAGGTGGGAGGTCATCGGGCATGAAAGGAAAATATGACCATATCATCCATCGTCCGCATCATGTCTCTGTCAAGCATTCCCGTATGAGTCATTATGACAGGGCGGCGCAATTCGGTTCATTCAAGGCACTGAACGGATTTGAGGATGGGATCGAAGAATCTGCACGTTATGTGGAAGAACGGCAGCCGCTGACGGAAACGCAGCAGAATGCGCTGGATAAGGCGTTTCTGAAGCTGTCAGAACTGGAACTGCCGCTGATTACTGTTACTTATTTTGTTCCCGATGAAAAGAAACGGGGCGGTGTGTATGTGCAGTATACAGGGCATTTCCGCTTTCTGGATATGGAAACGCAGAGAATGAAGTTTGCAGAGGGGAAAGAAATTTCGTTGGATTCATTGATGGATGTGAGGTTTGTGAAGGATGAAGATCTACATTGATGCGGACGGTTGTCCTGTTGTGAGAAATACGCTGCGGATTGCAAAGAAATTTTCGATTCCTTGTGTGATCGTCTGTGATACCGCACACAGGATGATGCTGGAAGGTGCTGAAACGATCGTCGTATCGCAGGGGGCGGACAGTGTGGATTTCCGGCTTGTGAATCTGATCGGCAGCGGGGATATCGTCATTACGCAGGATTATGGTCTGGCGGCGATGTGCCTTAGCAAGGCAGCGATCGTGCTGCATCAGGATGGAAAACAGTATACGGAAGAAAATATCTCCGGACTGCTGGAATTTCGTGCGATCGGGAAGAAAATCCGCAGAAGCGGCGGCAGGACAAAAGGAATGCCCAAACGCACTGCACAGCAGGATGCAGATTTTGAGAAAGCTCTGCAGAAACTCATCGGGCAGCAGATCGTAAATCGGCAGTGTCACAAGTAAAAATGCAGTAGCAATAAACCCGACTCTTTCAAAAGAGTCGGGTTTGTGCGTATATCATAACTGCGGATAAAAGCTTTAATTCAACAATTCTTTTTTCATCGCAGCCAGATCAAATGCATCGAGTTTTTGATCGCTGCAAAGGTCACCTGCCTGCCAGTCCGTAATGGTTCCGGCGTTCAGAAGCCATTTCTGCAGCATGATCACATCATCAACCGTGAAGCTGCCATCCGCATTGACATCGCCCTTTACTGTCTGCTTTTCACCAAAATTTGCCTGTATGGACATTGCTTCGGACAGTGTCAGCATAACGGTGGTTTCATTACCGGAGAGATCACCGCCCCAACCGGTGAACGCTGCACCTTCATCGGGAATTGCCGTCAGTGTAACGGGAGAATCCGGATAATACTGACCACTCCAGCCGTTTGTTGTATCGGGGATGATCGTATTGATCTGGATTTTTCCGTTTCCATTGGTTTTCAGCGTAATGGTCTGCATGGATTTCTGAAGTCCGAGATAATTGCGCATATCTTCGATCGTATAGCTTTTCCGCTGCTGGAAAAAGGTTCTGATATTGTTCAGCGTAGTGCCCTGATAGAGGTTTCTGTTATAGCTGAGATTGCTTTCCTTGGAACCGCCGAAATAGCCCCACCAGCGAACCATGGTGTTGGCAAGCTGTTCCGTATAATCACGGCTGTAGAGTTCTGCCATGGCGTTGGCTTTTGCCGGTGTCAGAACCTCATTGGCGTAGTCACAGTAAGCGTTGATGAATTTTGTACGGAAATCTTCGTTGTTCAGAAGCTGAATGAAAAGGTTGGTCGGTGCGTCTGCGGAAGCTTTGTCCATGTGCTGGAAGCTGTCGTATGCATAGCCTTCCACGCCGCCGAAATTTTCATAAGTAGCCCCCATTGTATAGTCAAGGTCAAATGTGATAAAACGCCATTTTCCGTCGCTGTAGGGATTACCTTCGATTACCTCGCCGGTATTGCGCCATACGCCGTAATTCCGGTTTGGCCAGTCATATGTTCCCAGGTACAGACCGGCAGCATAGTGGTCGATAAAGCTGTCGATATCAATGTAATCACAGACAGCCTGGTAGTTTGCTGCATTGGTCAGATCCATTTCGCAGTAGGTATCTGCAAAATGAATGAAATTGTCCAGTTCTGCCGGATCGCCTTCTTCCAGTTCGCCGTTTTTCAGCATTGCGACGTTTTCTTTTTGGATATCATAGTTGGACTCGATAAAATAATCAGAAAGCTTTTCTGTCATTTCAAAAAGGCCCCAGTATTCACCATTGAGGAATACCACGCAGCTTTTCATATCCTGATTTGTGATGCTCTCTCTGCCATAAACAAGCTTCTGTGCAAAACCGTCACGCAGACGTACTTCGTCATTGACGGAACGCAGCGAAACAGAATCATATTTCTCGATCAGGGTTCCATCAAGCGCATAATTGCCTGCAATCAGGGGATATTCAATTTTAGAAGCACCGTAATCACTTCTTGCATAGAGATTAAAGCTCTTTTGTGCGTGGTTTCTTGTGGATGCGCCTTTGATCCGGATGCCCATATTCTGCGCAACGACAGCCTCTCCGTTTTCAAATATGGTAACAGAGGCCTCACGTTCCCAGTCCCGTCCTCTTGAGAAGTAATTCGTCACATTATCAGAATCCCATACACTCTTATTGGGATTATACGCGGAGCTGTTTTTCCATGCAAGGTACTGATTGCCGGTTACATAAATACCCGTATCCGGATCAAACAGATTGTCCGGATCTGTGACGAGTGATACGACTGTCAGATTCTTGTATTGTGCAAGGTTGCCGGTTGTGACAAAATAGGTCTGGCTGATGACCTCGCTGAATTTTCCGTCTGCACTCTTTGCAGCGGCACGGACAACGGTTGCCTTGTCCACATTGAAATTTGGCTGTTTGTAGCCGATACCACGACAGATTGACTGCGGAGAATTTTCATCCTCTGCATAAGCACTCCAGAGATTCGGCTGATTTGTGCGATCCTGTACCGTGATGGCGTTGGTGTATATTTGTGCAGTTACGGAAGTGGTCGGATCACTACCATCGACAGTATAATAAATGGTTTCATTTTTTGCAGAGGATAAGGTTAGCGAAAAGTCCGTTCCGTAAAAACCGGACTGTGAAGAAAACAGCGGTGCAGAAGTGACTGCTTCATTGGCAGTCCCCGGTGTGGCTTCCATGACCTCAAAGGTACTGCTGCCGTCAGGCGTTCTGCCGTAGGAACTATCCTCAGCAAGCGTCGGAACATTGATTTCCTGCAAGATCGTTCCCTGCGAATCGGACAGAAGCAGCGTTTCGCCATTTTTGCTCAAGGCAAATCCTGTGTGCAGTTCTGTGGCTGTGGATGCCTGTTTCGATGCGAAGATGATCATACGTTCACCGGCAGCAATGCTGGTTCCTGCCGGAAATGTCCACTGCAGCGGTTCCGCAGTCTTGTCCGACAGACCGTAACCCGACAGGTCAACTGCGGTGCTTCCCGCATTATAAAGCTCGATCCAGTCGGAATACAGACCATAGCTGTCTGCAAGACAGGATTTGTTCTGTGTGCAGATCTCGTTGATGTATACCGTGAAGTCCGCCGCATGCGCAGTACGGCTGGGAAGATCTCCGGGAACGGATACCGCCATCAGCAGCACGGCAACTGCAGCAGCGGCAAATCTTGGCTTCAGTTTCATAACAAGCCCTCTCTTTCTGTGATGAAACAAAGTGTTAGATCATTTCTAAGTCAGTGTACTGATTCCAATGATGTCAGAAGCGGTCTTGAACGGAACCGTGTGGTTCCATTGGTCATGGTGCTTTGTGTATATTATACACAAAAACGGGCAATGTGTCAACCTCTCTGTGCCAAATGTCAATACCTGCGTATTTTGTGGTTCTGTTGTTTTGCTTGTATGATTCTCTTCAAATCGGATACAATAATGTTGATGTCATGCTGCTTCGGCGGTATCCGAAGCGGCATTTGTTTTTTACCACCAGAAAGGAAGGCTGCAATGATTGAACAGGACACCATCCGACTTTTGAGAGAATGCGATGCCGGCATTAAAATGGGGATCTCTTCGATTCACGATTCCGTGAAGTATGTAAAGGATCCCGAGCTGAAAGGGATTCTTGAACGGAGTCTGGAAAAACATGAGGAGATTCAGGACGATATGCAGGAACAGCTGGATGATTACCACGATGACGGTAAGGAACCGGCGGCGATGGCAAAGGGCATGGAGTGGTTCAAGACCAATGTAACGCTGGCAGTGGATCCTTCCGACAGTGCAGTAGCAGATTTTATCACGGATGGCTGTAATATGGGAGTAAAGTCTCTGTCACGTTATCTGAATCAGTATGAAGCAGCGGACGAGAAGTCCAAGGATATTTCCAAGCGGCTGATTCGGGAAGAGGAACAGTTGGCTGTTTCCATCCGGAAATTTCTGTGATGATAAGCGGAGGTGACGCACATGGCAAAACAGGGTATGAATCGTCCGGAATGGACGCACACACAGCCGAAGAATACCGCCGCCGCTGTTCCCGAGATTCAGGGAAAGGCGAAGCACGGCAAAACGCACGCAAAACCCATCATTGCAGGTACCAGACCGCCTGCACAGAAGGTCTACTACACAAAGCCTTTCACGCAGGAAAAGCCCATTTCCGATGCGTATGCGGTCATTGACAACGACCTTGCAAGGGATAATGCGGAGAACGATCTGACTGCTGCGGACTTGCAGGATTTATAATTTGAACGCCGTCTGAATGCAATCGGGCGGCGTTTTGTACAGGAGGCATTATGGAATCAATCTGGCAGAAAAGTGTAGAGTTACCGTCATTTCCGAAGCTGAACGGCGACATATCAACTGATGTGCTGATCATCGGCGGCGGTATTGCGGGGATTCTGACGGCGTATTTTCTGAAACAGAATGGAGTGGACTGCATACTCGTCGAAAAACATCGCATCTGCTCCGGCACAACGGGACATACCACGGCGAAGATCACCTATCAGCATGGGCTGATCTATCACAAACTATTGAAAAACGGCGGAACGGAAAAGGCACAGAAATACCTTGCAGCCAATCTTCTGGCTTTCAACAAATATGCAGAACTTTGCGGAAACATCGACTGCGACTATGAGCGCAAGGACAATTATGTCTACTCCGTCGGTGACAGGGAAGTGCTGGAACGGGAAATGGCTGCGCTTTCGAACATCGGCAGCAGTGCGCAGTTTTGCGAGAAGCTGCCGCTGCCTTTTCCTACGGCAGGGGCGGTGATGTTCCCCGATCAGGCACAGTTCCATCCGCTGAAATTCCTTGCCGCCATTGCACAGGATCTGCCCATCTATGAGAATACCTTTGTGCAGGAAATGCGTGAAAATACGGCGGTCACGGACTGTGGGAACATCACAGCCAAAACGGTGATTGTCGCAACACATTTTCCGTTCATCAATCAGCACGGCAGTTATTTTCTGAAGCTCTATCAGCACCGTTCGTATGTGTTGGCGCTTGAACATGCGCAGGAAGTGGATGGGATGTATGTGGATGAGAGCAAAACGGGACTTTCTTTCCGCAATTATGGGAAGTACCTGCTTCTCGGCGGCGGCGGTCACCGCACGGGCAAACAAGGCGGCAGCTGGACGGAGCTGCGGCATTTCGCTGATCTATATTATCCACAGTCGAAGGAATTCTGCCACTGGGCGGCACAGGACTGCATGAGTCTGGATGGAATGCCCTATATCGGACAGTATTCCAGCAGGACAGCACAGCTTTTTACAGCGACCGGATTCAATAAATGGGGCATGACGGGGGCAATGCTGGCAGCGTTGCTGCTTTCCGATCTTGTACGAGGAAAGCAGAATGCGTATGCGGATGTGTTCAGCCCATCGAGAAGTATGCTGAAGCCGCAGCTGTTTGTCAACGGCTTTGAGGCGGTGACAAATCTACTCTCTTTTACAGGCAGACGTTGTCCGCATCTGGGCTGTGCGCTGCATTGGAATGCGGCGGAACATTCATGGGATTGTGCTTGCCATGGTTCAAGGTTTGCTGAGGATGGAAGGGTGCTGGATAATCCGGCAAATGGTAAGTGATAAAGGTTTTATGGAATGATGGTGCTGCGGATTTTCCGATTTTGTCCTTGTGTTATTTCCGGAAGTATGTTATAATGAAAAGTAACAGGGATCAAAATACGACGGAATCGGAGGCTGTTATGATCAAACGAAATGATGAGATTGCACAATTTGAAAAGATACTGGAAACATCGGATGTTTCCGTTCTGAATATTCATGGTGAAACCGGTATCGGAAAAAGTGCGTTCGTTCATCAGCTGATGAATGAACAAAACTTTTCGAACAAACTGGTCGGGGGATATATTGATCTTGGAAGAATCAGTACTACCTCTGACAATGAAATGATTGATATACTTTACGAGATCTGCGACCAGTTAAAACTGATCTGCAGTTTCAAACCCATGGATTTCAGAATCGCCGATCAGATCGACAGTAAACGCAGCAAGAGAATCCCTTACTCTGAACGGGAAAGTTCTTTTCTGGACAGCGGCGAGGTCATGGATATGGCACTGGATGTATCCGATATTATTTCGTCGGTTGCGTCCTCCTTCATTGATCTGACTTACCTTGGAACCGGACTGAAGGCGTGGAAGATTATTTCAAAAATCCATAAAAAGTGCAAGGACTTCATGCAGACAGACAGGGATCGATACCAGTATTATGACAGTATGGATGATAAGCAGCTCAGAGAAAGTCTGCCGAGTGCGCTTGCGGAGGATCTGAAGCTGTCAGAAGACAAAAACAACAGACGGATCATCCTGTTCATCGACAATTTCAAGCGCAATCATACGGATCTCGGAGAAAATCGCAACGAATGGCTGGAACGGTTGATCCGGGAATCTGGCGGTAATGTATTGTGGGTGCTCATATCCAGAGAAAAGCTGGAATCGGAACTCAGCGGGATGGCATATCTTGAAGTCAAGCGTATTGGTGATAAAGAGATTCTCGAATATCTCAAAGCACATCAGTATGATGAGCAGATCCGCCAGCGCATTGTCTCTCTCTGCCATGGTTCCCCCTTTTATATGCACAGAATTCTTGAAACACTCCGGGAGAAGGGCAGTTTTTCCGACGACGACTGGAACCGTCTTGCATCAAATGAGCGGAAAGGCATTGCACTCGAATATCTCAACTACCTCAGCAGTGAGAAAAGGGAGCCGCTGTATCTTCTGTCGTATGCCTCGGCATTTGACAGCAATATTTTCCATATCCTGTTTCCTGAACGGATCTTTGCACTCAATGACAAGTGGTTCCACAGTTCGACATTCGAGTCCGTTCCCGGCGGTTTGTACAATGTACAGAGCACGATGGCGGAGGTCATTCACGAATATCTTGCAGACTACAATCCGCAGATTGAAACAGAATGCTATAACAGGCTGTTTGACGCAGAGCGTCTGCTGATCAAACATATGACGGCAGCCGGCAACCTTGATTTGCACAGCCATTTCTGCTGTCTGTGTCAGTACGGCAGAAAAATCAAGAATACCATCAAGTACTATAACACACTCAATGAACTCAAGCATTTTCTGCTGTCACAGGGTGAAGCAAAGCAGTATTATAATGAACTGGTGTATCTGCTTGAAACGATCCATGCGGAGAGCGATTTAAAGCTCCAGCTGATGATCGACATCTCGGTGTTGGATTATTACCAGTCCGATTACCGGAAAGCTGTGGTCAGATGTCAGGAAGGACGTACGCTTGCCCGAAAGAACGGCAACAAAATGCTGCTGCTGCAGTTTATTGCAATTGAAATGGATATTGCGCATATTGCGCCGTCCAGTACAAGCGGTGCGTCCGATCAGGTGATTGCACTTGCCAATGAATATATCGCTCTCCTGGAGCAGATGCGAATCGAAATGCCCTACAAGACGTATATCACCAATAAACTCAAGGCGTATCTGTATATTGCGCAGGAATATACGATCAAGGAAAACTTTGATCTGGCGTTGCAGCATATGACCTTCATTTTTGATGAACTCAATGATATCAGAAAGGTGAATGCACTTTCCCTGCATGATCTGTACGCAAAATCCCATGAGATCATGGGCAATCTGTACGGCGAAGCAAAGCAGCATGATCTTGAGGAAGAGATGCAGAAGAAGGCGGTCGAGGCATATAATATTGCGGAAGCGGTACAGAACCTCTGGAATCCCGAATTCTATCTGAATTTCGGGCTTGCCTGCAAACGGCAGGGCGAAAGCTGCCTGAGACAGGGAAGACTGGATGAGGGAATCGGATATATGGAGCAGGCTTTGGCAAAGTATAAGCTTGTCAAGAGCAAGAACTATGAGATTACCGATACCTATTGCAAGATTGGATTTGCATGCAATGATTCTGCAAAATACCTGATCAGCAATCCGGCATATGATGAGAAAACCCATGAATTCCTGACCCTTGCCGAGGATACAGCGAATGAAGCCGTGATGATGATCGAAGATTTCACAGGAGAAAAAACCAACGGCAACAGACAGCTTTGCAATATCCGCTGCACGGCAAGCAGACTGTCGGGCGTTCTCTTTGCAAGAAACGGACAGATGAGGGAGGCGGAAGAAGCCTTCGAAAAATCACTGACCTATGGACTGCAGTCAATTGAAACTGCACCCTCCCATCCATACGGCTATTTTGTTCACGCAGGTGCAAGCCTGGATTATGCGGTGTATCTTGTGGCGCAGCAGCGTCAGGGAGAGGCTTCACAGATTGTACGCAAGGGCATGGAACATGTGGAAAAGGCGAGAGAATATACGGATGATAAAAATGCTTTTTCCGATCTCTATGATAGCCTTCTGGAAATTGCAGGATGATTGCGTAAAAAATACCCGACTCTGAAAGAGTCGGGTATTTTTGTATTGGAAGATTTTGTCGAAAATTGTGTTTTGTTTGCTTTTTTATTGCAATGCAGCGGGAAATATGCTATAATTTCAGTGGATGATAACAGCGAAAAATCGGTAGCTTTGTCGAGATGACGCCGTGCGGTGCTCTTAATTCGTAAGGCAGAAGAATCAGAAGGGAAGTGCTCGTGTGAACGAAAACAGAGCAATGTATATCATTGATGACCAATTTCGTATTGTATATACGAATGAAAAATTCAAACAGTATTATCCTGATATCCGACCGATGCAGAAATGCTATGAGGCGCTTGCACGGATGGATCGGGCATGTTCCAACTGTCCGCTCCATTGCAAGGAGAAAGAAAATATCTTTTACAACGCAACCACTCAGGAATGGGTGCATGCCTATGCGGTTGAGATGGAGTGGGAGAGTCAGCGGCAGTATCATGCGATTTTCTTGAAACTTCTGCGGGATGATGGTAACGGCGATTACTACGGGAATCAAAATCAGATGGATCACATGATGCTGGAGAATGAAGAACCTTCGTCTTTGGTACAACGCCTTTCTCCCGGTTTCCCCATTGTTTATGCCAGTGATCAATTTGTGAGAATGCTGGGATATGAAAGCTTTGATGAGATGATTCACCATCGGGGAAATTGCAGACGCAATTACATTCATCCGGATGATATAATCACCATTTCACCGGATACCTTGTCTGTTGGCATGAAGTACCATATTTCCCTTCGCATGCTGCGCAAGGATGGAACCTATCTGTGTGTAGCCGACAAAGGCATAGTAGTCGAGGAAAACGGTGAACAGTTTCTGGTTAGTCATATCAGCGATATGTTCGATATGCTGCGAATGCAGACGTCAATGGAAATGGAGAATAAAATGCTCCAGCAGCAGAATCAGGAACTGCGTTTTATGAAAAGTCTTCGTCCGGGCGGTTATCACCGCTGCCGGGATGAGGAGGGCTATCCATTTAAGGAAATCTCGCAGCAATTTTGTGATTTGCTTGGATATACCCGACAAGAGATTGAATCTCTATTTGACAATAAGCTTGTCAATATGGTTGTGCCCGAAGACCGCAGTAAGCTCAATACGGTTATGACAATGAAGGAAATTGGCAGAACTGTGAACATCCATTACCGTATTATGACCAAGGATCGTGATGTGATCTGGGTCAAAGGAAATGTGCGGCTGAGTGAGTTCGGCGGCGAACGCTTCTATCAGGCGACGATCGTTGAGATCACTGCGGAAATGCATGCGCAGCAGAAGCTGGAGCAGAAAAACCGTGAGTTGGAACTGATCCTCAGTGCGATTCCCGGCGGTCTGAAGAATATTGCGATCAATGAAAACTATTCCTACCGGTTTATCAGTGAAGAAGCCGCCGCGCTGTTCGGATATACTGCCGAGGAGATGATGGCAGTCAGCGGCGGTGCTGCGCTGGAAATGGTATATCCCGAGGACAGGGAGCTTGTCCGCACCCAGATGGAACAGTGCCTTTTGCACGGCGGCACGGATTATTCCGTCAGATACCGTATCAAGTGCAAGGACGGCAGTCTGAAATACATCCTTGCCTGTGGAAGAAAGGCAGAGGATGAAGACGGCAATCCCTATTTCCAGAGCCTGTATATTGACATCACAAGGGAGATGGAAGATGCCGGCATTATTAAACAGCTGCAGCTGATCCGTGCGCTGAGCAATGATTACAGCGATGTGTATGCGCTTGATTTTGAAACAGGCGGACTGGAACTGGTATATCAGCAGGAAACTTCAGGAATCATGCATCTGAAAAATGATCATTATGATGATTGGATTGCACAGCTGACGGAAGAATTGGTGCACCCTGAGGATCGGGCAGAGTTTCTCAATAGTCTGAATCTGGAAAGCATCTGCCGTAATCTGCAGGATCGGGAAATGTTCTATTATAATTACCGGAACAGCAATCATGGTGAGGTTTCGCACTGGCAGGTGAAATTTGTAGGTGTCAAAGAAACCGACAGAACAGTAAAAGCGATCGTCGGCTTCCGCAATATTGACGAGGAGGTCAGAATTGAAGAAAAACGAAATCAGGCGCTGCACGATGCACTGACACAGGCGCAGTATGCCAATAAAGCCAAGACCACCTTCCTCAACAACATGTCCCATGACATCCGCACGCCGATGAATGCGATTATCGGATATACGGCACTTGCGTCCACACACATTGAAGATACGGAACGTGTCAAGGATTACCTGCGGAAAATTACCCAGTCCTCCAACCATCTGCTTTCGCTGATCAATGATGTACTGGACATGAGCCGCATTGAATCCGGAAAAATGAATATTGTCGAAAAGCCGGAGAATCTGCCGGAGATCATGTGCGAGATCCGCAATATCATGCAGGCGGATATTAACGCCAAGCAGCTGAAATTCAATATGCAGGTGTCGAATGTCGTCAATGAAGTGATCTACTGCGACAAGCTGCGGATCAATCAGATCTTCCTGAATCTTCTTTCCAATGCGGTGAAATTCACTTCGCCCGGCGGAATGGTTTCCGTTCATATGTGCCAGAAAGAATCAGCACGGGAAGGATATGCCGTCTATGAATTCCGCATTATTGATACGGGAATCGGCATGGAACATAATTTTGTCGAGCATGTATTTGAGCCGTTCGCACAGGAACGTCCGAGTACCCTCAGCGGTATTCAGGGTACGGGACTGGGTATGGCGATCACCAAGAATATTGTTGATATGTGCGGTGGTACCATTGAGCTGAACACCGAACCCTTCAAGGGCACGGAAATCATTGTTACATTGCAGTTCAGAACCATAACGGATCACACCGAGATCGAACCGATCAAGGAGCTGAAAGGACTGCGGGCACTTGTTGTTGATGATGATATGAGTACCTGCCAGAGCGTTTCCAAGATCCTGCGGCAGTTGGGAATCCGGGTGGACTGGACTGTCTGCGGCAAGGAGGCGATCGTGCGTGCCGATGAAGCGGTCGAAATCCATGATCCGTACCAGCTGTATGTTGTGGACTGGCTGATGACGGATATGAATGGTATCGAGACAGCACGCCAGATCCGTCGGATCGTCGGAGAACAGCCGCCGGTCATTCTTCTTTCTGCGTACGATTATACGGATATCGAAAGCGAAGCAAAGGAAGCCGGTGTGACTGCATTTGCAAGCAAACCGCTGTTTATGTCGGAGCTGCGCCGGATACTGATGCAGGTATTCGGACTTGTGCATGAGGAAAAGACGATCCGGGAAGTGCGGGAACTTGAAGGAAAACGAGTACTTGTTGTGGAAGATAATGAGATCAATCAGGAGATTTCCGTAGATATCCTTTCTACTGTCGGCATTGTTGCTGAGGTCGCAGAAAACGGAAAAATCGCACTGGAAATGCTGCAGGAAAAGGGGGCAGGTTATTACAGTCTGGTATTTATGGACATTCAGATGCCGGTGATGGATGGCTATGAATGTGCAAGACGTATCCGTAGTCTTGAAAATTCGGAAATTGCAGCGATTCCCATTGTTGCAATGACTGCAAATGCCTATGAAGACGATAGAAAAATGGCTTTTGCAGCTGGGATGAATGGTCATATCGGCAAACCGATCGAGATCCCGAAGCTGATTGATACGCTTCAGACCATGATCCTATGAGAGAAACATCACAAAGAGAGACAACCCAAAACGTCAATGGACTCCGACAGGAGCTGTATATTCAATCAGCATTGACATTTGTACATTAATATGTTAAAATGATAATGTACTATAAATCGACATAAGAATAGATGCATCAGATCAGGGGGAAATGATGAGGATTGCGATTTGTGATGATAGTCAGATAGACAGAGATGTAATCAAAGATTTTCTGCACACATATATGACGGAGAAATCCATTCCATATGCGCTGACAGAATATGAATCCGGAATGAATCTGGTTTATGATATTGAGGAAGGCGGTTATTATGATCTTGTGTTCCTGGATATCTATATGGAAGAACTGGACGGAATGAATATTGCCAGAAAGCTGCGGCATGACGGTTACACGGGGAAAATCGTGTTTCTGACAAGTACAGCTGAATTCGCTGTGGATAGCTACGAAGTCGAGGCTGCGGGCTACCTGCTGAAGCCGCATGATTATGCGAAGCTCTGCAGCCTGCTTGACCGGCTTATCGACAGAAGTAATATCGGATTGTTCCAGATCACTGTCCGGAATACGATCTACAGTCTTCCGTTCAGTGAGATCCTGTATGTAGAAAGCCGGAATAACGTCTGTATTATGCATCGCACTGACGGCAGAGAATATACGGTTTACAAGAAATTGAGTGAAATTGAAGCGCAGCTCAATGACAGCCGTTTTCTGCGATGCCATCAGAGTTATCTGGTGAATATGAGTTATATCGTGAAGGCGGACAAGCAGTTTGAACTGACGACAGGGGATGTGGTTCTGATCCGGCAGCGAAGTCAGAAAGAGATCCGGAACATCTACCAGGAATTTGCAGCAAAGAGGATGAAAGTATGACATTAAAGGCGTTTTACGAGAAAACGAATGCGGATTACGATGCTGTCCTGAACCGGCTTGTCAATGAGAAATTGGTGCTCAAGTACCTCAGAAAATTTCTGGATGACAGCCATTTTTCCCAGCTTCAGCAGTCAATCGCAGCACAGGATTATGAAACCGCATACCGCTCAGCACACACGCTCAAGGGTTTGTGCCTGACGCTTGGCTTTACCCAAATGAGTGTGCCTGTGATCGCACTGACAGAAGAACTTCGTGCCGGAACAACGGAGCATGCGCAGGTACACCTTGCGGAGATCACGCCGCTTTATACGGAGATCATCCAATGGATCAGCGAATTGACCGAGTGATTGTATAATGATGCATGCCCATAGCTGCATGGCGGTGCAGCTATGGGCATGCTTGTTTGTAATATCAGCTTTGAGTGAAAGGAGGATCACCGGCTGAAGCTTCTGCTGTTTCCATAGCCGCCGCAGGCGGCATATGGAAAGCATGGGATGCATCTGAGGCTGATCTCAGGATGCGATCAGATTTTCTGCAGCGCCTGTGTGGAACTGCTTGATGTATTCAGCAACAACCGCAAGGAATTCACGGTTCGTGGGACTGTAATATTTCAGGTCATCTGTATAGCCGAAGATCTCACAAATGAATTCAGAGTTTCCTCTCATGCCGCTCTGGGTAATGGCATAGCGCATGGCACGTTCAATGCTGGCAGTAGAAACGGTATGATAATACTCGGCAATGGCAGGATAGAGGATCTTGGACATGCTTGTCAGTCCGATCGGATTATGGATGCCGAGCAGTACTGCAGTCTTGATGTAATGGAATCCTTTGGTGTTGGCAGGAATTCCAAGCTTGAGTAGTGTCTTGATGACCTTTGTTTCAAAGTCTGCATCGGTGGTGTTGTACTGGCAGCGGATTGTGAGTGCTTGACTGTTCATTTTCATTAACCTCTCATTTAATAAAGTGTTGTCAGCAAAGTGCTGTTTCATCTGACAAGCTTATTATATCGTATTTTTACATGCTTTTCATAAAATGATGGAAATTGACATTTTTTAAATTGAATTTGACAAAAACACGGAAGAGCAAACGAATCATTCTCAGTTTCGCCTCCTGTTTTTACCAAATATATGCAAAATCCCCGCAGGATCGTCGGACAGTTTCGGTTTGTCCGCCCTGCGGGGCTGTTTAATTATTGCAGGATTTTACGTTTCATTGCGCAAAGATCAAATACATCCAGTCTGCCGTCCGTGCAAAGATCCGCTGCATTCCGATCGGCAAGCGCCGTATCGGAAACGGCAAGCAGCCATTTTTGGAGGGTGATGATATCCATTGTGTCAAATGCACCGTCCCCATTCACATCACCTTCGACTGCTTGGGGCAGATACTTGTCCCTCACAGCCAGCAGCTGTTCGTTGAGCAGGGGATCGGTCATTTCATAGGTGCTGCGGTCGTAATGCAGGTCGGTGATATCCCACAGTACCGGACACATGCCGCCTCTGGACAATGCCGCTTCGCAGACGCTTGTCAGGAATCGTCTGACGGATTCCGGTTCCTTGTTTTTCTTCGGACAGCCGTATTCGCCGATGATGACCGGAATTCCCTGGGAAGCATATCTCGCATCCAGTGTATCCATCAGTGCATTCAGTTCACGGTAATCCGCCTCCGTTCCCCAGGTGGAGACTGCCTTGCCCCAGGATGCATCCTCTTCAAGGAGTGCAAAACCTGCGGGCGTATAATAATGCACGGAAACCGCACAGCGTCCAGCAGGATCCTGCGGCATCTGGAAAAGGGGGTCACAGGTCAGCGTGATGTCCGTATCATAGCCGGCGATGAGCAGGTGACGCTCGGGATTGTTGCCGCCGGAACTGCGCACGATATCCACAAAGGTCTGGTTGATGGCATTTGCATAGGCATAGGATTCCGCCTTGCCTTCTGTGGAGCTGCTGTAGCGGCTCCACAGGCTGTCCCAGCCAAGTTCCTCATTCTGCGATTCGAACATCAGGTGATCGCCATAGTCCTGGAATTCCTCGGTGAGCTGCTCCCAGATGGCGGTATATTTCGCCATGCACTGCTCCGGATTTTCCGGAAGCTGTTCCAGCCAGCCGCTGTCCCAGTGAAGGTTGAGAATGACGTACAGATCCGCATCCAGCGTCCAGTCCACCACCTGCCGCACTCTTGCCATGTAGTCGGGGTGGATGGTGTAGCTGCCGTCATCCGCCATCATATTCGACCATGCCACGGGAATGCGGACAACACCGAAGCCGGCGTCGGCATAGCCTTCGATCAGTTCCTTTGTCACGGTCGGGCTGCCCCATGCCGTTTCATAGGCATTGGGCGTACCATCGCCCCACTGGTCGATCCAGTCGCCGCAGGATTCAAAGGTATTGCCCAGATTGATGCCGATACCCATATCCGATACGATTTCCATTGTGGTCATGTCACGCATGCCGGTATTCGCCGCCGCAGAGGTCTCCAGCTTCGGTACAGAGGTTGCAAGCATCACCGCTGCGGCTGCAATCTGCAGAAAAGACTTCAGTTTCATATTCAGTTACCTCCCATTATTTTGTTTCGTCAAATACAAGACCGCTGACGGTCAGGTTGTAGGTAATGGCTGTGTACGGAATTTCTGTACCATCCACCACCAGTGCCATTCTGTAGCCGATCCAGTCGATCTCTGTTTCCGCTGCAACGATTCCGCAATCCGCTGTACCATAGAGTACAGTGCCGATTTCTGCGCCGCCCCAGCCGTTTGCCAGCCCGTTGGTTGCAGCACTGGAAGGATCCAGTTCCTTGCCGACCGGAATTTCCACCGTGCCGTTTTCAGTTTCAAATCCGAGAGATCTGACGAGTACCTTGTATGTCGCTTCATTGTCCGGATTGATGAAACCGAGATTGAGCATATCGCTTTCCGGATCAAATGTGCTGGATGTTACGGAATAATCGCCGTTTTCCGTCAATTCCAGAACTGCAGAGTGACTGGGACCCGGATTTTCCGCCTGTCCGGAGATCACCAGAGTTTTGCAGGGGATTTCAACGGAATCCATTGGTTCTTCCGGACGAAGCGTTTCTTCCGCCTTCATAAACTGCCATGCATGCAGCGCAATGTCCGCTCCGGAAAAGATCAGGTAGATGTTGTGATTTCTGCCGTCGAACTGTGCAAATTCTGTGCTGCGCACCCATGTTTTTTCTGTACAGTCGAATTCGATATAGGCAGACGCCTCGTTATCGGGCGTGTCAAGGCGTACTTCAATTCTGCCTTTTCCCTGTACCTGTGCTAAGAATTCTGATGCGCCATAGCCGAAATCCGCACCCTTGACACAGATCCATGCGCCATCTGCCTTGCTGACGGCTGCCGGATTGACGCCGCCGTCATAGCCAATGGCGGCACCGGTGAACATGACCGCACCGCTTTGCTCGCTGTACGGGTCAAGTAGTTTTTGCTGTGATACGCCCTTTCTTGTTGCGGCGGTGAGCGGGATCTCACCTGTTGCCGTGTCCATGGGGAGATAGTCCACCATCAGGCTGCGGAAGCCTGCCGTACCGCCCTGCAGCTCTTCCAGCAGGAGCGTGTGGTGGAAGATATAGTTTGTGCCCTGATATTCGCAGAAGTGCGTGTGATTATTGCCCCAGCGCAGACCGGATTCTCCGTCTGCGTTCTGACCGGAATTGTAGAAGTATGCGCCCCTGTATTCCCAGCTTGTACTGTCAAGCGGTGTTTTGGTGGTCAGATATGCCATACTGCAGGTCGGCGGCGGGTCAATTCCTGCATAATCCCAGCCCGCCCCACGCTGCTGCCAGTCAGTGCTGTAGGTATAGTAATAGGTTCCGTCGATATAATTCAGTTCGCTTGCTTCAAAGAAATACGGTGCGTCAATGGAAACGAATTCACTGTCAAAGGAGAGCAGATCCTTCCCCAGCTTTACGACCTTCGGGACATTGGTATGCACAGCATTTCCCGATGCACTCACACCGCCGCCGAAGGCAAGCCAGCCCGTGCCGTTTTCATCAATGCAGACACCCGGATCAAAGGGGGCGGGACAATTCTCCAGTCCCTCCATATTCTGGTACACCAGCGGTTCACCCAGAGGGTCACTCCAGGGTCCCAGCGGATCGGTCGCCGTAATCACGCCGACGCCATTGCCGTTATTGGAAAAATACAAATAAAAATGTGTTTTTCCATCCTTTTCCTTGCGGGATACAATGGATGGTGCCCAGGAATTCTGGATCCATGGTGCGATCTCGCCCGTTTCGATTCTGCCATGGTAGACCCAGTTGACCATATCGTCCGTGGAGAATACCACAAGCGAACGGATCTGGTCATAGTCGTTCGTCGTGTCCTGTTCTGCCTGCTGGGTATCGTTGGTTCCGTAGACATACAGTCTGCCATCATATTCCACTGCCGTCGGATCGGCACAGAAGATGCTGGGGGAGATGGGATTGGCATTGCGTTCGGTCTTTGTCACATTGTCGCTGATCTGTGCAATCTGTATCCCCGAGTGCAGACTGTCGATGATGGTTCTCTTTGCTTCATCCGCAGTACATCCTGTATGCAGCAGCATTGCGGCTGTGCACAGAAAAGCGGTCACGATTCTTGTTCGATGCTTCAATTCTGCCCTCCTCCTGCTTCTGCCTGCCACGTATGCAGACGGATGTTTGCTTCTGAAAATACAAAATACAGATCATGCATTCCCGTGATCGGTTCTGCCGGATCGGCACAGATCTCTCGGCATTCATCGGGTGTTAGTTCGATACATGCGACCGGTTCTGCATCCCGTGCATCCAGCCGTACTTCGATCCTTCCGCTTCCGCTTGCAGTGATGCGGATGCGTTCTGCGCCCTTTTCACCGAAATTCACGCCTTTCAGATAACTCCATGCGCCGGGGGCAAGGGACAGGATCGCCATTTTTCCGGGTACGGTTTCTTTGTACCAAAGCGAAGCACAGGTGAAGAGTTCCGCACCGCTGTGCGGCGTATATGGTGAAAGCGCTTTTGTCTGCGCAACACCTTCCCGTGTGGCTTTTCCTGTTGAGAAGCCATTTTCATCAAATGGGAGTGCGTCCACGCACATGCACCGGAAGCCGCCCTTTGTGGTCATGCGTTCCTGGATATGCATGGTGTGATGGAGGATGTACTGCCTGCCGTCGTAAGTCATGACATGGGTGTGGTTGTTGCACCAGTCCATGCCCGCATCTCCGGCATTCAGGAAAAATCCGCCACGGAATTCCCAGCTTTCGCTAGCAAGCGGCGTTTTTGTTGTCATATAGCCCATACTGCAGATGGACGGCACCGGTGTCTCCGGGCGATCCCATTGATCCCTGGACTGCCAGTCGGTGCTGTAGGAATAGAAAAATCTTCCATTCACGATGTTCAGTTCACTTGCTTCAAAGAAGTATGGGACATTGATCGGGACAAAATCGCTGTCCAATGAAAGCAGATCCCTGCCAAGACGGACAATTTTTGGTACGGCGGACCAGATGGATGCGCCGTTTGCATCCGTTCCGCCGCCAAAAGCCAGCCAGCCCGTGCCGTCCGCATCAATGCAGGCGCCCGGGTCAAAGGGGGAGGGGCAGTTCTCCAGTCCCGGCATATTCTGATAAATCAGCGGCTTCCCAAGTGGATCATGCCACGGACCAAGCGGATGCGTTGCTGTCAGTACACCAACGCCGCAGCCGTTGTTGGAAAAGTACAGATAGAAATGCGCCTGACCGTCCTTTTCCATACGGGAAATGATGGACGGCGCCCAGGAATTCAGGATCCATGGTGCAATGCTTTCCGTGTCTATGGTACCGTGATACTCCCAGTTTGCCATATCTTCCGTGGAGAATATCACAAAGGATCTGATCTGTTCGTAGGTGTTTTTCCCTTTGTCCCCCACTGCGGCATATTGCTGGTGATCATTTGTGCCAAAGACATAGAGTCTGCCTTCATACACAACACCGGTGGGATCGGCGCAGAATACATTGGGGGAGATGGGATTTGCCTGATGTTCCGGTTTGTACGGATGTGTCTGTGCTTTGATTTTCGTCATACTAGTCTACCTCGGCTTGATTTGTTATTTTCATTATACATGCCTGTAGAAGTGAAGTCAACAGAGAAGATGCGTTTTATCCACCAAAATTTCACAATGTTCACTTTTTGTCTTGACGGATGGAAGGGAATACGTTATAATAATGGTAAAAGGGGGTGGATGTATGCAGCGCAAGCGCATTGCGGTCATCACCGCAAGAGTGGATGACAGGGAGCAGAGAATGCTTCTGAACGGGATCGCGGAAACTGCATTCTCTGTAAATGCTGATGTTGCAGTGTTTTCCAATGTTTATAACCATTGGAGCAAGGATGCGTTTCTGAATTTTGAAAACCATATCTATGATTTCTTTCAGCCGGCGCATTTTGATGGCGTCATTATCACCGCAGAAGCCTTTGTGGATCTTTCGCTGCTGGAGGAAGTGCTGGAGAGGATCCGGCAGGCGGGGCTGCCAGCCGTGATCATCGGCGGAGAAGCGGAAGGATTTTTGAGTGTGATGTCCGATGATGCATCCGATCTTGCGCTGATGGCAGAGCATCTGATCGTGGCGCACGGGCTGACGAAGATCGATATTCTTACCGGTCCTCCCCATATGCCCGCCTCACATACAAGAGTTGCCGGCTGCCGGACGGCATTCCAAAAGCACGGCATTCCGTTTGATGAGCGTCATGTCTTTTATGGAAATTTCTGGAATGATACCGGTGAACAGCTGGCGGAACGTTATCTCAGCGGTGAACTTCCCCTGCCGCAGGCAGTGATCTGCACAAACGACTATATGGCGTATGGTCTATGTGACACCCTTGCAGCGGCAGGCATCCCGATCCCGGAACGGGTGACCGTGACCGGCTATGACCATGCGGATGCCCGTGTATTTTACTATCCGACATTAACGACCTATCAGCGTGACAGATGGCAGATGGGTGCAAAGTCGGTCAGTCTTCTGCTTGCAGCCGAGATTCCTGCTGCTGAACCGGGAAAGGGATTCATCAGCGGCAATACCTGCAGCTGCGGTGTCAGCAGTGCACAGCTGCATGAGGAACTGCGGATCGCCCGTATCCGGCAGCACCATACGGTGATGAGTTCTGTTGCACAGTTTACCAGCCGTCTGACATTGTGCCGTACCCTTGCAGAATATACGGCAGTGCTGCAGGAGTACTTTTATCTTCTGCATGGCGCTTCTGCGCTGTCCCTGTGTCTGGATAAGGCGTGGAATGGCCCGGAATATGAAGGGGAAATGTTTCTGTGCTGCGACATCGGGGAACGTGCACATACCGGGGGGCCGGAATATTTCGAACGGGATCAATTGCTGCCCGCATTCTGGGAAGAACGGGAACAGCCCATGCTGTTTTTCTTCAGCCCGCTGTGCTTTGAGACGAGACTGTTCGGCTATGCAGTGCTGCACTACAACTCGCCGCAGTGCTATGATTTCAGCTTCCGTGACTGGAACAAGACGGTTGCCAACACGCTCGAATTTCTGCGGATGAAAAATGATATTCATTATCTGAAGCAATGCCAGCGTGTTTCAACGCTTTATGACGCATTGACGGGATTTTATCATTTGCACGAATTCCATAAGATCATCGACGAAATACCGGACGACTGCTTCCTGCAGGCGGTGAAGCTTGTATTTTTTGATCACAGCGAATATCAGTACGGCGAAAATTACCGCAGTGAGATCATTTCCACCGCCGCCGCAGCGATCCGTGATTCCTGCGAAAAGCATATGGTCTGCTGCAGGGCGGATGAATCACTTTTTTTCATTCTTTGCAAAAAAGGTGCGGGCGGAATTTTCTCGCACAGGCTGGCAGTCATGCTGCATCATGTGTTTTGCGGAAATGCCGATGACGACCGTGTGAGGGTCATCTGCGAATCACATACGGGCATTGTTACGCAGGAGGCGATCCATACACTCCGGCAGCGCATTGAACAGCAGGCGGCAGAAATCAATGAGAGATTTCAGGAGAGAAAGGAAACGCCCCACTTCAGGACTCTTCTTCAGCTGCGCAGCAGGATGCAGGAAAATCCGGATCAGGCTTGTGCGACGGAAGAAATATGCAAAAAGCTGTGTATCAGCGAAGGGTATTTCCGTGTGATCTACAAGAAATATTTCGGCATCAGCTATGTGCAGGACTGCATTCATGCGAGAGCCATGCTGGCGTGCTATCTGCTGCTTACAACAGCGATGAGCGTGTACGCTGTTTCTGTAAAATGCGGATATTCCGATGAAAAATTCTTTTCAAGGCAATTCCATTCCGTCATCGGATGTTCGCCGATCCGCTACAGGGAGCGGTATCTGCGCAAACCCATGTAAATGCTGTCTGTCAAAGGAGGTATAGTTATGAAAACCATGAAACGATTGATTGCTGCGGGATATGCAGTATCCTTGCTGCTGGGCAGTACCATGCCGGCTGTTGCTGCTGCGGATACATCCTACCGTCAGCTTCTTGATTATGCAATTTTTAACGGAACCGGCAACATCAACTGGTGCGGCGGTTCGAATCTGGAGGTACAGAGTGCCCGAATTCCTGTGGATGATGCGGTAACCCTTGACGGCGTTCCCTCGCTTCGTGTCAATGTTACAGATACTTCAACATGGTGGTCGGCACGTCTGGTGGTACGAAACTGGATGTCCATTGATTTTTCTCAGTATGTGCCGGAGGGATATCTGGAATTTGACGTGAAGGGTGATGCCGGAAACGAAGTGTTCTGCGTTGGATTGTCCGATCATGTTGATGAAGATTGTGCTGTTGTTCCGGCTGCACAATACACGACTCTCACCACCCAGTGGCAGCATGTCTCCATTCCTCTGGCAGATTTTGCTGCTGCCAATCCGGAACTGGATTTCAGCGATATCAAGCTCCTGCACCTCCAGAATGACGGCACAACGGATGCCCAGAAGTTCTGGATCACCAATCTTGAGATTACCTCCGATGGACTGGAACGGGAATCTTCGCCGATCAAGGTCAATCAGGTGGGCTTTCTTCCGGATGCGCCGAAATATGCCCTTGTTTCCTTCTATCCTGAGCTGTACGATATCAAGGATGGGGATGCATTCGCTGTATGTGATGCGCAGAGCGGCGAAGCTGTTTATGAAGGGAAGCTGCAGCTTCTTTCGGAGTTTGATGAGCGTGACAGCGGTGAAAAGGTGCTGAAAGCAGAGTTCTCCGATTTTTCCGAGCAGGGGACTTACTATATTGCTATGGATGGTCTTGCAGATTCCGTGCGTTTTTCCATTGCGCCAAATGTGTATGAGAGTACACTTGCAGCAGCACAGCGGTATTTCTATTACCAGCGGCAGGGAACTGTACTGGAAGCGGAATATGCCGGCATGTTTGCGAGAGATGATCTGGGACTTGATGATTCTGCCGTACCCTTTGCAAGCGGAAAATCCGGAACGGTCAGCGCACAGAAGGGGTGGTTTGACGCAGGTGATTCGGGTAAATATGTGAATACCGGCGCAGGTACTGTTTCTCATCTGCTCTGGGCATATGCAATGTTCCCGCAGGCGTTTCCGGACAATGCACTGAATATCCCCGAAAGCGGCAACGGTATTCCCGATCTGCTCGATGAAGCGAGATGGGAGCTGGAATGGATCCTTACCATGCAGGATGCAGAAGGCGGTGGCTTCTATCCGAGAATTCAGGGCGATGCAGGAGAGCGTATCCTGATGGATGCCAGTGGCTGCACAACGGACGATACTGCCTGTGCAGTAGGCGCACTTGCCGAGGCGTATCTGGCATACAAGGATTATGACCCTGATTTTGCACAAGCGTGCCTTGCAGCAGCAGAAGATGGCTGGCGCTTCTTGGCGGCACATCCGGATCCGATCATCGGTTACGATGTTTATGTGGTGTCCGATGATGTTCCGGATCGTCTCTGGGCAGCAGCTGCGCTCTATCGTGCGAGCGGAAATACAGCATGCAAGGCATATTTTGAACGGCATTGTACAGCGGTGGAAGCGAAATTTGAGGACAGCTACGCAATGGCAAACCGTTGGGGTGACAACTGGCTGACCGGCTGCTGGCATTATCTGCTTTGCGATGTGACGGATGCGGCGACCAAACAGTGGCTTACTGAGGAGATTGGGATCTGGCGTGAGATCCTGCTGACAAACAAGTGGGAAAAGAATATCTGGGGCGTGCCGCTGCACAAGGGCAACTATTTCAGAGGCAGTACAGCGGAGATCTGCAACATGGCGATGGGACTTTCTATTACGGATGAGATCTTAGGACTCGATGATGAGCGTACACTCCAGTGTGCGCAGACCTCCCTTTCCTGGCTGCTTGGTGCCAATCCCCTGAGTCTGAGTTTTGTTTCCGGCTGCGGTGAGAACAGCATCCGTAGTATCTACAGCCAGATCTATGAAACGGATGGGATCGACGAGATTCCTGCCGGTTATCTGCCGCAGGGCCCGAATTACTCTGCCATGAAAAATCAGTGCCGTTTTGCGGCAAAGTGCTATATGGACAGCCCGAATGACTGGGTCACAAATGAACATACCGTCTATGGAAACGGTGTGCTGGTCTACCTTCTGGCGGAGGCAGCCTGTGCTTCCGAACCACTGCGCGGCGATGTCAATGTCGATGGCAAATTCAATGTTCTCGATCTGGTCATGCTGCAGAAATGGCTGATCTGCGCCGGTGAGATCACAAACAGCGCAGCAGGCGATCTCTGCGAAGATGGTGTGCTGAATGCGTTTGACCTTGCGGCGATGAAGCGGGAGCTTTTGGAGAATACCACAATGCCGCTCTATCCGGCGGACGGATTATTCGATCAGAATAACACGGATACGCTCGGTCTTTCCTATCCGGAGGGGCTGGAGACCGTGACGGTCTGGAAAGCGAGTGAGAACAGCGACCACTACTGCAACGGAGTCAGTCTTGTTGGTTGGAAGGGCAAGCTTTATTGCCAGTGGCAGAGTTCCGCAACAGATGAAGATGCCCCCGATACCCGGGTGGTCTATGCAGTCAGTGAGGATGGCGGCAGAACGTGGAGCGAACCGACGCAGCTTGTGCAGGATATTGAAGTGGAAGGCGTGACCGGCGATGATACGGCATATTGCTCCTCGGGCGGTTGGTTTGCTGCTGAAGATCAGCTCATTGCTTATATGAATGTATGGCCGGGGCTGAATCCCCGTGGCGGATTTACTTATTTCATGTCGTCACAGGACGGTGTGAACTGGTCACAGCCGCAGCCCGTTACCATGGCGGATGGCTCCCAAATGCAAGCAATTTTTGAGCAGGATCCCCATGTGCTTTCATCGGGCAGAATTGTGAATGCGGCTCATTTTCAGGAGGGGCTGATCGTTTGTCCGATCTATACGGATGATCCCAACGGTGTATCCGGCTGGAAAAAGGGTGAATTTACCCCGACAGTCTCCGGATCCACTTCCACCGAAATGGAACCGAGCCTTTTTGTGCAGTCCGATGGTACGATCGTAATGATCTTCCGTGACCAGAACAGCAGTTACCGGAAGATTGTATCCTGCAGCCGGGACAACGGCGTGACATGGAGTGATCCGCAGCAAAGTGACATGCCGGACGCAAGAACCAAGCAGAGTGCCGGCAATCTATCCGATGGCACAGCGTTTCTGGCAGGATCTCCCGTAACGAACAGCCTGCGCAGTCCTCTTGCTGTTGTGCTTTCAGCGGATGGCAGAAATTTTGATACTGCGTATCTGCTGCGCAGCAACGAGAGCGATCCGGAACTGATCTATGAGGGAAAAGCGAAGCGCAAAGGCTTCCATTATTGCAAGAGTACGGTGTATAACGGCTATCTCTATGTGGGGTATGCAACCAATAAAGAGGCAGTTGAGATCTCCATCGTCCCAGAAGAAAGTCTGATGCAGAACGCTGCTTCATAATTGCAGATACTGCGATATTTCAAATCCCCCGTACCACAAGGTGCGGGGGATTTTCTGAAAAAACCGCCTGGAATAAACAATTCCAAGCGGTTCTTGCTTTGTAATTGACGGGGATTAATAATTTTCAGCGTGTACCTCGAAGTAGCTCTTCGGATGTGCGCAGGTGGGACATACCTCGGGTGCCTTGGTACCCACGATGATGTGACCGCAGTTGCGGCACTCCCATACCTTGACCTCACTCTTTTCAAATACCTGTGCGGTCTCCACATTCTTCAGCAGTGCACGGTAACGCTCTTCATGATGCTTCTCAATGGCAGCAACCAGACGGAACTTTGCAGCCAGCTCCGGGAAACCTTCTTCTTCAGCAGTCTTTGCAAATTCAGCGTACATGTCCCTCCACTCGTAGTTCTCGCCGTCAGCAGCTGCTGCAAGGTTTTCCGCAGTATCACCGATGCCGTTGAGCTCCTTGAACCACATTTTTGCGTGTTCCTTTTCATTATCCGCAGTCTTCTGGAAGAGGGCAGCGATCTGCTCATAGCCTTCCTTCTTTGCCTTGGACGCAAAATAGGTGTACTTGTTTCTTGCCTGGGATTCGCCTGCAAATGCAGCTTCCAGGTTCTTTTCTGTTTGGGTTCCAGCGTACTTGTTCATGATGGTTACCATCCTTTCGTGATGAATTCTTCTGATTCATGTCCATCCTGTAAAGGTCGCATGATCGAGTATATTTATTATACCACATTTTTTGCAAAAAGTAAAGAAAAAATAAAAATCCTTTGCTGTTTGTAAATTATAAGATTGGGAATTTTTAGCAGATTATACAAAAATTCGGGTGCACTTTTTCGATTCGATTGCGATTTATTTAAAGTATCCTTAAATTCTGCGGCGATGCATTGACATTTGGATGGTTTTTGACTATAATAGATATAGCAAGACCGCACAAAGAGTGCACCCATATTTTGTGCGATATTGCCATAGAGATAGAATGAGTACAATCCATTAGGGGGAATTCCTTTGAACGCTGAATATAAAACGACCAAGCGGAAGCTGACCGCTGCAGCACTCCTGTTGCTGCTGGGGAATCTTCTGCTGTTTCTGACCATCTGGCTGCTGCAGAAATATGATCATGTGTATTTCGACCAGCTCCTGTACCAGCTCAAAGCACCGTCCGCTGGCGTGCAGGGAGATCTGGCGTCCAGTGCGGTGATGCGTGTGGGCGTCTTCGGGATTGCAGCGACTATGATTGAAATGCTGCTCTACATACTGCTGTCGGGACGACTGCAGAATAAGCTGCGCCATAACCGCCCGTACCGCTCTTACTGCACAACGGGGGTGTGCGGCTTCTTCATGAAGCGTGCCCTGCCGCTGGCATTGGCAGCCTTCCTGTTCTGTGCTTCGGTATTCATGGTGCAGTTCGATGTGCTGGCATATGTGGATACCTATTCGACGGAATCCGATTTTATTGAAGACCACTATGCAGATCCAAACACCACTGAACTTCGCTTCCCGGAGAAGAAACGCAATCTTATCTACATTTTCCTCGAATCCATGGAGAATACCTTTGCAGATACCGCCGCCGGCGGCTCGATCCATGCGGATTTCATTCCGGAGCTGACAAAGCTTGCGGATGAAAATGTCAGCTTTTCCCATACTGACGGCATCGGCGGCGCCTATTCCTATTCGGGCACTACCTGGACAGCGGCGGCAATGGTATCGCAGACTTCCGGTATGCTTGTCAAAGTGCCGCTCATGGCGGATGCCTATGGCACGGAGGAGGTCTTTATGCCCGGCGTGGTATCCATCGGAGAAATCCTGAAGGAACAGGGTTACCGTCAGACGCTGCTGGTTGGTTCCGATGCTGAATTCCATGGCAGAGAGCCATACTTTATGCAGCACGGCAGTTACGACATCGTGGATATTGAAACCCTGAAGGCACAGGAAAAGCTGCCGGAGGATTATTATGAATGGTGGGGCTTTGAGGATGAAAAACTGTTTGCCTTTGCCAAAGAAGAGCTGACACGTCTGGCAGAAGGGGAGGAGCCTTTTAATTTTACCATGCTGACTGCGGATACGCACTTTCCGGATGGCTATGAATGCCGTCTGTGCGCAGATACATACGATGAGCAGTACGCAAATGTGCTGGCATGCTCTTCCAGGCAGGTGTACGCACTGATCGAATGGATCCGTCAGCAGCCATTCTATGAAAATACGACCATCGTTATCAGCGGCGATCATCTGACCATGGATCCTGCCTTCCTTGAGGACATCAACGAAGGGTATGTCCGTACTATTTATAATTGTATCATCAATGCGCCCGTTACACCGGTGCAGGAGAAGAACCGTGAATTTGCGACCTTTGATATGTTCCCCACAACGCTTGCGGCACTTGGTGTGGAAATCGAAGGCGACCGGCTCGGACTCGGTACAAATCTGTTTTCGGCAGAGCCGACCCTGACGGAGCAGTTCGGCTTTGCAGTGCTGGATACGGAGCTGCAGAAGAAATCGGATTTCTACAATACAGAATTTCTGGATATGGAGGAGGACTCCTATCTGGCTGCACTGTTTGGCTCCTCTGCAGAGCCACTGTGCGGCAGAAGCCGTTGAGCGGATGAATGGGAGCTACAGTGAATATGGAACTTGTGCAGGTAACAAAATTTTCGCAATGGCAGGACATTGCTCGGCTCTATAAAAGGGCATTTCCAAAATGCGAGCGCAAGCCTTTTGCACTGATCTGGCTGATCCACCAAAAGGGCAGTGCGGATGTGTGGGTGCTGGAAGCCGAGGACGGTTTTGCAGGCTTTGCGATCACACTGAATCTTGGAGATCTGGTGCTGCTCGATTATTTTGCCGTTGCAGATGCGCACCGCAGCAAAGGCTACGGCAGTCAGGCACTCCGACAGCTGCAGGAACGCTACCGGGACAGACGATTCTTTCTGGAAATTGAAAGCGTTTACCATGCTTCAGAAAATCTTCCGGAGCGCCGGCGCCGCAAGCGTTTCTACCTACGCAACGGGATGACGGAAATGCGGGTCATGGCGGATGTGTTCGGAACCCCCATGGAGCTGCTTGGCTATGGGTGCCGTGTGGAATTTGGTGAATATCAATCGTTGTACCGCAAAAGCTTTGGAAAATGGGCGCTTCGCCATCTGACAGCGCTGCCGTATCCGGAAACAGAATAGGATCATAAGCTGTACTCGCTTTCCATGGGTACAGCTTTTTTGTGCAGCGGCACAAGTATATGGGAACTACTTGACGAATAGCCGGACATGTGGTAAAATGAAAACAAAACTGGAAATATAAAGGAGTACCGTGACACATGCCAAAGACAAAAACTATGACACCCGCCATCCGGAATCTCGTGCTGTCCGCACTGTTCCTTGCGATCGGGCTTGTGCTGCCCTTTCTGACAGGGCAGATCCAGCAAATCGGCAATATGCTGCTGCCCATGCACATCCCCGTATTTCTGTGCGGTCTGATCTGCGGCTGGCAGTACGGGGCTGGGGTCGGCTTGCTCCTGCCGCTCCTGCGTTCGTTCCTCTTTACCATGCCCGTGCTTTATCCGAATGCCATTGCAATGGCGGTGGAGCTTGCAGTCTATGGGCTGGTTGTCGGATTTCTTTATCACCACGCCCCGAAGCAGAATATCCTGACCGTATATGGTGCCATGCTTTCGGCAATGGTGCTCGGCAGAATTGCATGGGGGCTTTCTGAGATCGTATTGCTCGGTCTGAATCACAATGCATTTACCTGGCAGATGTTTGCGGCAGGCGCTCTGTTCAAGGCGATCCCGGGTATCATCCTTCAGCTCATTCTGATCCCTGTGATCCTCTCTGCACTGAACCGCAGCGGTGTGCTGCCTTATAAACGATAAATATGAAAGGAAGAATTGCGATGAAATATGGATCCATCATGAAACGCCTTCTCAGCACAGCGCTGTGCGCAGGCCTTTTGACAGCCTCGCTGCCGGTGTCACACCACAGTGTGCAGGCGGAAGAACAGCCGGATAAGGTGATCGCACTGACCTTTGACGACGGTCCGAATACGACCACGACCAACGAGGTGCTGGATGTACTGGAAAAATATGATGCTGTGGCGTCTTTCTTCCTCATTGGTGACAATATCAATGCGGAAAGTGCGGTTTCGGTGAAGCGTGCCTATGATATGGGATGTGAGATCGACAACCATTCCAAGACCCACACCAATATGCCGAATCTGTCCGCCGAGGAGATCGCAGCGGAGATCCAGTATGTTGATGACTACGTTTATGAGATCACGGGCGAACGAACGAAATTTTTCCGTCCGCCGTTTATCGATACCAACCAGACCATGTATGACGTGATCGACCTGCCGTTTATCAGCGGCTTTGACTGCAAGGACTATATGGCGGATGTTACCGCACAGCAGCGTGCCGATGCGATGATTGCGGCAGCCAAGGATGGACTGATTATTCTGCTGCATGATGCAGCGGGCAATTCCCAGACTGTTGAAGCGCTGGAAACGGTGATCCCGACCCTGCAGGAGGAAGGATATGAATTTGTGACGCTGACGGAGCTGTTCGAGCGGCAGGGCGAAACGCCGAAGGAAACCCTCATTTACAGCGAAGTGGCAAAGTACCCCTGTAAGGCGTATTCGCTCCATCGGAATGTATTCATGGGTGAAGCGACCGGCGATTCCAGCTGGCCGAGCTGGGGGGAGACTTCTTCCCTTGATTTGACGGAACTTGCAGAACTTTCCGATACCTACGCCATTGAGGTTACCTATTCCTGCCCCAGCGCTCCTGTCGTCGTGCTGCAGCGGTGGTCGGGCGGCAGTCTGTGGTATCCGGTCAATCCCTGTTATTACAACGGCGAAAAAGCCTGCTTCCTTGCAGCGGATATTCAGGCGGCACTCGATGAAAATGGTGTGACCTATGCGGATCTGGACAAGATCACCGTAGTGCCCGGCGGCGGTACGCTGACGATGTATCAGTTGGATCTCCTTGTAAAAGCGGAAGGTGACAGCGCTATAAAAGGGGATGTGAATCGGGATGGCAGTCTTACGACTGCGGATCTGATCCTCCTGCAGCGTTATCTGCTCAATACCGCGCCGCTCACTGCGCAGCAGGCGCAGAATGCTGATCTGAATGAAAACGCTCATGTGGACGCATTTGATCTGGCATTGCTGAAACGTGCCATGGTGACAAAAGGATAAAATGAAAGCGCATGCCCCTGGCGGACATGCGCTTTTCTGCACAATCTTGACATTTCATCTAGAAAATATTGACATTCTGTAAAGAATATGGTATATTATACATATCTAGATTTATATTAGGGGGAGTCAGTTTATGAAAAGAGAGAGAAAAACCACATGGAAACGCACGGCTGCATGGATCTGTGCGGCAGTGATCTGCTTTGGCGCAGCAGCACCGGCGGTTTCCGCAATCGAAGCAGTGCGGGAAGGCAGCGGTATCACAGCACAGGCAGAAAATCTGCTGACGAGGGATGTTATCTGTCAGAACCAGAGCGGCGTCAATTACTGGGAATCCGAGCATTTCCAGTTCATCTGGGGCAGCTACGGCGCAGAAAGTTCCAGAGTCACACAGGAATTCCTGGAGGGCAATGCCAAGCATCTCGAAGCGTGCTGGGATGTGTACATGAACTATCTGGAAATGACACCGCCCACGGAATCGGTGAATCTTTCCCTGCGTGACGGCAACCAGTACAAGACCAATATTTACATCTCCGGTACAGGGCTGGAGGCATTTACCGATGACTGGGCGTATATGTCCAATGATTACGAAGGCTTTGCCTATATGTTCTGCTGCGTCGATTCGATGGCATACAATACGCCGTCATGGGTCATGCCGCATGAATTTGCCCATGTCGTAACGTTCCATCAGCTTGGCTGGAATCAGAATAAATACACCTATGCATGGTATGAAACCATGGGCAACTGGTTCAGAGAACAGTTCCTCTACTCCGACTACTACGCACCGTGGGTGGATTCCGTCGGCGGTACGGATTTCTTTGAAACCTATATGAAGAATCTCTGCTTCACCTTCCCGTTTGGCCGTGATTATTACGCAGCATGGCCGTTCCTCCAGTATCTCACGGAGAATCCGGACAATCTGGAGGGCTATGGTACGGATTTCGTCAAGACCATGCTTCAGCAGGGGCAGGTAGATGAATATCCGCTTTCCATGATCGACCGCCTTGCGGCAGCGGATATGAAGGATACCCTCGGACATTTCGCAAAGCGTATGGCAACGCTCGATCTTGCACAGCAGGATAAATACCGTGCACGCATGGATCAGCTGTTCTGGCAGGGTGCATGGAATTGGGGCGAGATCTACACCATTCTTGAACAGAGTACCGATGAACCGGATTATTATACCGTTCCCACCGAACGTGCCCCGCAGCAGGCAGGCATGAATCTTGTGCCGCTTATCGTGACGGGGGATACCATCTCTGTGACACTGGAGGGGCTGACCGATGTGCAGGGTGCGGACTGGAGAGCCTGCATTGCAGTAGAACAGCGTGACGGCACAACCAGATATTCCGATCTGTTCCGGTCCGGCGAAACCATGCAGATGGCATGGAATGCCAATACCGATATGCAGGCGTACCTGACCGTCTGCGCAACGCCCGATCCGGATACCTATGTCAAGGTCGGTTTGCCCTATGGCGAGGGATCGGAATTTGAGGAACGCAATTATCCGTTTGAATCCAAGACGAGATATCCCTATGCTGTGTGGATCACCGGCGCAGAAATGCAGCATCGCCAGTCCAGCGGCGGCATGGCGCAGGGCAGCTATCATCCGAACGGCGGCGGCTTTGTCGCAGCGACAGCGAATGTTGACGCAAGCGTTTATGTCGGCCCGAATGCACGGGTACTGGATTATGCGACGGTGACCGGCAATGCCGTCATCACTGACTATGCGACGGTCTGCGGCAGTGCAAATGTATCCGGCAATGCCATTGTCAGCGGCCATGCGGTGATCGCAGAACGTGCAAATGTCCGTGACAATGCCATCATCAGTGACTACGCAGGCGTGATGGGCAATGCCGTTGTCAGCGATTATGGCAGAGTGATCGAAAGTGGTCTGATCTATAATGATTATCAGGTCAGCGGCAATGCAACAGTCAAGGGTGTGGCATTCTGCATGGCGAAGGGCTCCCTCTCCGGTCAGGCGATCGCAGACGGCGATTATTATGACGATGGCAATAAGGCAGTATCCGCCGGTACGGTTTATGGCTGGGTTTCACCGCAAAGCTACGCATCTTCCCGTCCATGTACGGATGGTCTGTATGTGGGCTATGAATTCTCCGAGGATAACGGCGATACCATCAAGGACACCTATACTTCGACCTATTGTGTGACGAAGAATGCGCCTGTGTGGAATCAGGACTATGTTTCCGCATCGGGGGCATATACATTCAACGGCAAGAACCAGTACATCATTGCAGACAGCGGCATGGCAAATCTGCATGACATTGAAATCCAGACCGCTGTGCTCATCGTTGCAGGTGCGGACCAGCAGATCTTCCATTTCGGTGATGCAGAGAAATACATGTATCTTACCGCAAACGGTACGGATGGTAATCTGGAATTCGTTATCAACGATGGCAGCGGCGAACAGAAGCTGACTTCGAATGTCTTCACATTCGGCGGTACAAATCAGTGGTACACCGTGAGCGTCTCCCTCACGGGCGATCAGGGAAAGCTTTCTGTTAAGGGCATGGACGATTTTGCGGATGAAGTCACTGGAAACATCACTGCCGATCCCTGCGATGTAGCGTCAAGCGATGCAAAGTACTATATTGGCAGGGGACAGGACGGCAGCTATTTCAAGGGTGCAATGGATTATTTCCGTGTGTTCCATAAGGATGTCGAGGATGCGGCATATACCTATACGGAATATTTCATGGAGATCCCCGGCGGCTATTTCGGTGATCTGGATGCAAATGAAATCATTAATGCATACGACCTTGCCCTCCTCAAACGTTCCGTCCTCAAGGGGGATGCCTACAGCCTGCTTTCCGACTGTCAGTATGACGGTACAGTGGGTGTGAATGACATCATCGCCCTCCAGAAGTATCTGTTCGGCTATGATGCCGGATATACCGGAACCTATACAACAATTGTGGATTAACAAAAAGCAATACAAAAAACCACCGTACTTTAAAAAGTACGGTGGTTTTGCTTTTGTATAGAACCTCTCATCGCAAGTAGAGAACATACCCTCACAGGTGCACTCACCCTTGCGTAACGCCTGCGGAGGTACTCCGCTTATTCAGCCTGAGGAGCCTCTACAGGACATGCAGCTGCACATGCGCCGCAATCCAGACATGCGTCTGCATCGATCACATACTTGTCATCACCAGCAGAGATTGCGCTAACCGGGCACTCAGCCTCGCATGCGCCGCAGCTGATGCAAGCGTCAGTAATTGTATATGCCATTTCGTTTACACCTCCGAATATGTATTCAAGAATGTAGGGTTACATTCCTCTACTTCTATTGTAACATATTTTCAAAAAAAATCAAGCCTTTTTTGAAAAAAGATTAGAAATTCCAAAATTGCGTGATATTGACTTTTTATTAGTAGGATATTGACTTTCAAAACGTACGATTTTTCGGGAAAAATGTCATTTTTCAAATTAAAATTTTAAAGTTAAAAAAATTAAGAAAATTACAAACACGAATTAATTTAGCAAATCTGTGCATAGCTATGCCGTGCGGCTTTCAATTTTTGTGTAATCTATTTGGAAAAAGCTTGACAGAAGGGGTGGCTTCTGTTATAATATATAGTGTATGATTATGCTGTGGCATTGTGCCCACAGATGAAATACCGGAGCTAGAAAAACAGAACGCACGTTCTACTAGCGCAGTTCATGTATTGCATGAACAATGAAATACCGCTGCTGTACCGTGCAGCAGATGAGAAAGGCGGAGATCAATTGAAGAGCAAAAAAATGTCCATACGGCTGGTCAGCGTGCTGTTAGCGGCATTTCTTTCGGCACAGACATTGCCCATGACGGCAATGGCGGATACACCGGTGCCGGATGCGGATGATGCTGCGGTTCTGACATTAACTGCGGCAGATGAGACCGGCGGAGAAGTTCCCCTTTATGTGGAACAGGCAACCTATAGCGATTACTATGACACCAAGTCGGAGGCCAAGCGGTCTTAGGAAGAC
>JAZPZJ010000083.1:0-13329 GCA_045544635.1 Oscillospiraceae bacterium | reverse complement strand
ACAACGACGACTACCACAACAACTCCGAAGGCAACAACGACGACTACCACAACAACTCTGAAGGCGACAACGACGACTACCACAACAACTCCGAAGGCAACAACCACAACGACTACATCGACTACACCGGTGACGACAACCACAACGACCACGACGACGCTGGCAACGACGACTACATCTACCACACCTGTAACAACGACGACGACGGAATCGACAACTACAACAGAACCGCAGGTATTCGGTGTGAAGATTTCTAAGCAGGATGTTGCTGGTGAGGAGATTCACGGTGCACATCTGAAGATCACTTACACGGATGAAGAAGGTGTTGAGCATGAGATCGACAGCTGGGTATCTGAGGGTGGTAAGAGTCATGAGATCACAAACCTCACAGCGGATGTGATCTACAAACTGACTGAAACACAGGTTCCGACTGATGAAGCAGGTAATGAACTGTATGAATATGCGGAAGAGATCCTCTTCCGTGTGGACAGCAATGATGGCAACGTTTACATCATTACAATGGATGAGGACGGCAATGTCACAAATGCGGAAAAGGCAGATGAAAACCTGATTATCATGGTTGATGAATTTGTAACGACAACAACCACGACGACGACATCGACTACGCCGGTGACAACGACGACCACAACATCGACCATGCCGGTAACAACGACAACCACAACATCGACCACGCCGGTGACAACAACAACCACAACATCCACCACGCCGGTAACGACGACAACCACAACATCGACCACACCGGTGACAACGACGACCACAACATCGACCACACCGGTGACAACAACCACCACAACATCGACCACACCGGTGACAACAACAACCACAACATCGACTACGCCGGTAACGACAACAACCACAACCACTACTACTACAACTACTACAACTACTACAACTACGACTACCACTACAACAACTACTACAACTACGACTACCACTACAACAACTACTACAACTACGACTACCACTACAACAACAACTACTACAACAACAACCACCACAACTACAACCACCACAACTACAACCACCACGAAGGAAGATGTTAAGGTGGAAACGGAAACGACGACTGCCGATGACAGCAGTATCACGGACGTGGAAACTACGACAACCACCAAGAGTGACGACAGCAGCATCACAGATGAAGTTGAAACTACAACAGTACAGAGCACAACAACGACTGGGGCAACAACAACAACATCTGCGACGACGACAACCAAGCCTTCTACGCAGTCCAGCTCACCGCAGACGGGTGACAGTAATATGGGCGGCATCCTTGCAGCAGCAGGAGCAGCATTGTTTATGATGACAATGGCATATTGCCGCAGCGGAAAGAAGAAGGATGAGTAATCACGAATCAAAACGCACCTCCGTAGAAATATGGGGGTGCGTTTTCATCGGAAAACTTCTGATAATGGGGATGCATGGTTTTTTATTTGGATTTTACAAAGATTTAACGTCGATATGATGGAAACATTCATATTTGTATGGGAAAATGGATACAACAAATGCGAAAACGGAGGGTATTATGATCTATTTCGTGGAAGATGACAACAGCATCCGTGAACTGGTGGTCTATACACTGAGCAGCGCCGGTATGAAGGCGGAGGGCTTTGAGCGCCCGTCCCTCTTCTGGGAGGCGATAGAAAAGAAGCTTCCGAAGCTGATTTTGCTCGATATCATGCTGCCCGAGGAGGACGGCTTGTCCATTCTGCGCTCACTGCGCAAAAACCGCAGAACGGAGCATATTCCTGTAATGATGCTGACGGCAAAGGGAAGCGAGTTTGACAAGGTGATCGGACTCGATTCGGGTGCGGATGACTATCTGCCTAAGCCCTTTGGTATGATGGAACTGCTGGCAAGGGTCAAGGCGCTGCTGCGCCGTGCAAAATCCGAGGAGCATCCTTGTGCGGAGGAATATCGTGTGGGATGCCTGTATGTGTCCCCCGAAAAGCATGTGGTGCGGGTGAACGACAGCGATGTGACGCTGACATTCAAGGAATTTGAGATGCTCTGCCTGCTTCTGCGCAACCGGGATATGGTGCTGACAAGGGATCAGTTCCTCAACAAGGTGTGGGGATATGATTTTGACGGCGAAAACCGCACGGTCGATGTGCACATCCGGACACTCAGACAGAAGCTGGGAGAAGCGGGCAATTACATCAAGACCATCCGTGGTATCGGTTACAAGATCGGAGAGCGCGCGGATGAAGAATAAGCTCACCAGACAGATCGTCATTGCCTGCATGATTGTCTTTGCGATGACGTTCGGCGTGGTTATGGCGGTACTTGCCAATTTTTACAGCAACAAGAACCGGGAAGAGCTGCGGGACCGTGCGTCCTATATTGCGGCGGTGGTGGAGGTTTCCGGCTGGGAATTTCTAGAAGAGATGGAACATTCCTCCCAGCTGCGCATCACGCTTGTGGCGCAGGACGGAACGGTGCTTTATGACAGTGTGAAGGATCCTGCGTTGATGGAAAATCACAGCGGCAGAGAGGAGATCCGGGAGGCGATCGAGCAGGGCGAGGGCGAGAGCTTCCGTTATTCCCAGACGCTTTCCAAACGGACGGTGAACTATGCGACAGAGCTGGAAAACGGCGATGTGCTGCGGCTTTCCATGATGCAGAATACGGTGCTGGAGATTCTGCTCAATCTGCTCAATCCCATGATGATCGTGGTGCTGCTGGCGGTTGTATTGTCGATTCTGCTGGCTTCACGCTATGCAAAGAATCTGATGAAGCCAATCAATGAGATCGACATCGAAAATCCCGATACACGGCATGTTTATGAGGAAATGCGTCCGTTCATCGAGCGGATCATGGCGCAGAACAAGCAGATCTACAAGCAGATGGAGGCGCTGAGCGAGGAGCACAAGAAGCAGGATACGATGCGCCGGGAATTTACGGCGAATGTGTCTCATGAGCTGAAAACGCCGCTGACGTCGATCTCGGGGTTTGCGGAGATCATCCGTGACGGATTTGTGCAGGAGAAGGATATTCCCCATTTTGCGGATAATATTTACAAGGAAGCACAGCGGCTGATCGTACTGGTGAATGACATTCTGAAGCTGTCGAGGCTTGAAGAGGGCGTGCGGCTGGAGGATGATATGACGACGATTGATCTGCCGGAGGTCTGCGAAGAGATTGCTGCCCGTTTGCAGATGAATGCGAAGAAGCGGCAGGTTACGCTGACATGCGAGAGTGTTCCGGCGAACATTGAGGGCGTGCCGAATATGATCGAGGAGATCATATACAACGTGTGCGACAATGCGATCAAGTACAATCATGAGGGCGGCACAGTTCATATGTGTGTGGAAACTGTGGAAAATGAGGTCTGCGTCCGGGTTACGGATACGGGGATCGGCATTCCTGTGGCGGACATGGATCGCATCTTTGAGCGGTTTTATCGGGTGAACAAGAGTCATTCGAAGGAGGTCGGCGGCACGGGTCTGGGACTTTCGATCGTCAAGCACGGCATGGCGTTCCATAATGCGAGGATCACACTGGAAAGCGAAGAGGGCAAGGGTACGGAGGTTTGCCTGTATTTTCCGAAAAAGTGAGAAGATATGAGGAATTCCGCATTTGGATAAAAAATAGTTTCTTTCCATACATAAAGAAACACCGCCACACTCTCGCAAAGTTGGCGGTGTTCTTTATACACAATTAATTCAGAGGGTGAACCGCTTATCGAGGTACTCTCTTTCATACCATGAAATCCGGAATTTGTCAAGTGCCGCACTTGACATTTCGCCGGAAATTGTATATAATAGTAGTACAGTATTGTAAAGGCGTAGCAGTCAGAGTAGCATGGGCTGAGTCCTGCAGAGAGTGCCGGGTTGGTGGAACGGCATGGGCGGCGTGTGTGAAGTGCGGCTGTCAGCTGCGGCGGGGAACGGGTTTTCTCAGTATCCGCCGACGGTTCGTCCACGTTATCGGACTTCGTAAGTTTCAGAGTGGAACAGCGTATTTACGTCTCTCTTGCGTCCTTTCGCAAGGGAGATTTTTGTTTTGGCGGCGACCTGCCGTTTTTTGTGCAGAGGAGGTATGTTGATTGTTCCGACAATTAAGAGAAGATATTGCGCTTGTCAAGGAACGTGACCCTGCGGCACGAAGCAGTTTCGAAATTCTGCTGACGTACTCGGGTCTGCATGCGATCCACCATTACCGCATGGCGCACTGGTTTTACAAGCACAGGATGTTCATGATGGCGAGGATCATCTCGCAGACCTCCCGTTTCTTCACGGGCATTGAGATCCATCCGGGTGCGACCATCGGCAAGGGCTTTTTCATTGACCACGGCATGGGCGTGGTGATCGGAGAAACGGCTGTGATCGGGGACAACTGCCTGATTTATCAGGGTGTGACGCTTGGCGGTACGGGTAAGGATAAGGGCAAACGTCATCCGACACTCGGCAACAACGTGATGGTGGGTTCCGGTGCGAAGGTACTTGGACCGTTCACGGTGGGAAATAATGTGAAGATTGCGGCAAATGCCGTTGTGCTGGAAGCGATCCCGGACAACTGCACGGCAGTGGGTGTTCCGGCGAGGATCATCAAACGGGATGGCAAACGGGTGGAAGAACCGGTTGTCAAGAATCTCGACCAGGTGCATATTCCGGATCCGGTTTCGATGGAAATCTGCGCATTGCGGGCAAGGCTGGAGCGGTTGGAGAAGTCCTGGGAAGAATAGTTTTTGGGGAGGGTTTGCAAAGTTTGCCCCCAAGCCCCTTGTTCTGCCTTACGGCGGTTTTGGGGGACTTCGTCCCCCCTGTCCCCCCTTTTGGGGCGGTTCATCCTTATGTTTACTTTATTTATATACGGAGGTTATATTATGCAGATTTTTAACACGATGACAAACAAGAAGGAAGAATTCAAGACCATGGAACCGAATAAGGTGCGCATGTATGTGTGCGGTCCGACGGTTTACAACTATATCCATGTCGGCAATGCACGTCCGATCTGTGTATTTGACGTATTCCGCAGATTCTTGCAGTACCGTGGTTACGATGTGACCTTTGTGCAGAATTATACCGATGTCAATGACAAGATCATCAAGCAGGGTGCCAAGGAGGGCATCTCTCCGGAGGCTTGTGCGGAGAAGTATATTGCCGAGTATGAGAAGGACGCAAAGGGTCTGAACGTGCTGCCGGCGACCATTCATCCGAAGGTTTCCCTGTACATGGACAAGATCATCGATTTCATCCAGAAGCTTGTGGACAATGGATATGCTTACGAGGCACAGGGCGATGTGTACTACAGAACCAGAAAGTTTGACGGCTACGGCAAGCTTTCCGGTCAGTCCATTGACGATCTGAATGCCGGTGCGAGAGTGGAGATCAATGATATCAAGGAAGATCCGCTGGATTTCGCGCTGTGGAAGTCCTGCGGTACGGACGAACAGCACTGGGATTCTCCGTGGGGTCCGGGCAGACCGGGTTGGCACATTGAGTGCTCTGCAATGGCAAAGGACTGCCTTGGCGACACGATCGACCTGCACTGCGGCGGTCATGACCTGATCTTCCCGCACCATGAGAACGAGATCGCACAGTCCGAGGCAGCAAACGGCGCAGCCTTCTCCAATTACTGGATGCACAATGGTCACATCACTGTGGACAATAAGAAAATGTCCAAATCCGCAGGTAATTTCTTCCTGACCCGTGATGTGGCAGAGAAGTACGGCTATGAGGTGATCCGTTATCTGATGATCCAGGCGCAGTACAGAGCGCCCATGAATTACAGCGTGGAGCTGCTGGACGCTTGCAAGGCGTCCCTTGACAGACTCTACGAATGCCGTGATACCGTGAAGCGTGCCGCTGAAAACGCAAAGAGCGGCGAAATCACTGCAGAAGCACAGGCAGCGTTTGACAAGTACAAGGCACAGTTCATTGCAGCGCTGGAGGATGATCTGAACACAGCGGATGCACTGACGGCAGTATTTGAGCTGGTGCGTGAGCTGAATATTATGGCTGCAAATGCCGAAACTGCTAAGGAGCAGCTTGCGGCCGGTGCGGCGCTCTTTGAGGAGCTGATCGGGGTTCTGGGTCTTTTGTATGAGCGCAAGGCGGACGAAATTCCGCAGGCTGTGCTCGATCTTGTTGCACAGAGAGCGGATGCAAGAAAGGCAAAGGATTTTGCGGAAGCTGACCGTATCCGTGACGAGATCGCAGCACTGGGCTATTCTGTCAGAGAGACAAGACAGGGCGTCGAGATCAAGAAGCTTTAATCTGCGGAAATCACCGCAAATTCCGACAAGGAAACTATTTATCAAAACAGATTAAGAGAAGGCAGGTGCCCATATGCGTTCTATCCAGAATCCGCAGCTTAAACGCAGAAATCTTTCCCGACTGGGAATCTTCCTGCTCCTGGCGTCACTTATCAGTTTTATCATTTTCTACATCATCGTGATGTTTTCGAACCAGGGGTATACCTATGTGGATGTAGAGACCATGGAGCTGGTGCAGACGCAGGAGATCGAGGAGGGTGCGCCCATTGCCGTCATTGAGACGAGCTACGGCGAGATCCGTGCGGTGCTCTATCCCGAATATGCGCCGCAGACGGTGGAACAGTTCGTTTCCCTTGCAGAATCGGGATATTATGACAATACCTATGTGTTCGAACAGAAGGAAGATGTCTATTTTGCGGCAGGTACGCCGCAGCCCGATGGTTCTCTTGGAGAGGGGACCAACGAGCATGTGCCGCTGGAGGTACACCAGAATCTCTGGCCGTTCAAGGGGGCGCTCTGCGTGCTCAATACGTCGGTGGAGGGCGGTTTCTTCGATCGTCTCTTCAAGAATACGGAGACCTTTACGGGCAGCCGTTTCATGGTGCTCGGTTCCGTGGATTTCACGGATGAGGAATTCGTGACGCAGTTCCGGGAAGCGTCGGGCAGCGAGGAGCTGGCGGATGCGTTCGTTGAACGGGGCGGCGTTCCGAACTTTGCCCAGCAGATGACGGTGTTCGGGCAGACTTACGAGGGAATTGACGTGGTTGAGCAGATCTGTGCGGCGGCAGTGCAGGCGGAAACCAGTGCTGCAGGCTACACGCCCCCCGTTGAGGAGTGCATCATTTATTCGGTGACGATCGGGGAATATACGGCGGAAACGGAATAAAAACGCACCGGAAACGGTGTTTTCTGTGTGAAAATCCACAATGTTTTGTTCCGACCGCATGAGAATATCATCAAAAATTCTAAATAAGCACAAAAAATTGGCATTTTGACTTTACAAATGCAGGATAATGTTGTATAATAAGTAGGATGGGTTCATCCGGGTTACGGTCGAATTGCGCCCATTTGAAAATGAAATGCGAGAAGAGGATTCGTATGAAATATAGAATGCTTGCAGTCTGTGCCGGAGCTATGCTGCTCTGTGCATCTTTTACGGGCTGTCAGAAGAAAATTGAGATTGAAGAAAAACCGACACTGAATTATACAGCACCTGCAGAGGGTGAAGAGATCGTTGTGATCAAGGTCAAGGATTACGGTGAGGTGAAGATCAAGCTCTTTACTGAGCTTATGCCGGAGGCGTGCGAGAATTTCACCACGCTTGCGAAGGAAGGCTATTATGACGAGCTGATTTTCCATCGTGTCATTGAAGGCTTCATGATCCAGGGCGGCGACCCGAAGGGCGACGGCACCGGCGGCGAGAGCTGCTGGGGCGGTAAGTTCGACGGCGGCGTATCTCCGCAGCTCATTCATGTGCCGGGTGCGCTTTGCTATGCGAACAGCGGTTCGACGGCTACCAACGGCAGCCAGTTCTACATTGTAACGGGCGACGAAACGGATGCGGAAACCCTCAAATTCTATGAGGAAGAATATGACCAGGATCCTCGTGTGACCTATGACATCAACTTCACAGAGGAAGCCGAGCAGATTTATCTCGAGCAGGGCGGTGCGCCTCACCTTGACGGCGGCTATACGGTATTCGGACAGGTTATTGACGGTCTGGATGTGGTATTTGCGGTGTCCCAGGTTCCGGTTAACGCACAGAGCAAGCCGAATGCGGCAGTTTATATCGAAAGTATTACCGTGCAGAGCTACGATGGCAGCGAGATTCGCTGGTATAAGAGCGATTACGGCATTGAATAAAGCAGCAGAGAGAAAATGAAAACGCTGCGTTTTAAGGAGAGAATAACGTGGATAAATTTGTAATACGGGGCGGCAACCGACTGGAGGGCGAGATCCAGGTCAGCGGTGCAAAAAATGCCGCAGTCGCACTTATTCCGGCAGTTCTGCTGAGTGATGAGCCCTGCGTCATTGAAAATGTTCCCGATATCAGCGATGTTTCGATCTGTCTGCGCATCCTGTATGAGCTGGGTGCACAGGTGGACATGCTGAAACCCGATACCTACCGCATTGACTGTAAGGGTGTGCGTGGCTTCAGCGTTCCTTATGAAAGTGCAAAGCAGATGCGTGCATCTTATTATTTCCTGGGTGCACTGCTTGGCAGAACGGGCAAGGCAAGAGTTTCCATGCCCGGCGGCTGTCCGCTTGGTGACAGACCGATCGACCAGCACATCAAGGCATTTTCGGCACTCGGTGCCATTTACCGCAACGATCACGGCATGATTGATCTGAGTGTGGACAAGCTCCGTGGAAATCAGATTTATTTTGATGTGGTGACGGTTGGTGCGACAATGAATGCGATGCTTGCTGCGGTCAAGGCAGATGGTCTGACGATCATTGAAAATGCCGCAAAGGAGCCGCATATCGTGGATCTGGCAAATTTCCTCAATTCCATGGGTGCGGATATTATGGGTGCCGGTACGGATGTGATTAAGATCCGTGGTGTCTCCTATCTGCGTGGTACGACCTATGCGGTGATTCCCGATCAGATCGAGGCAGGAACCTTTATGGTAGCTGCGGCGGCAACGGGCGGTGACGTTCTGGTAAAGGGCGTGATCCCGAAGCATCTGGAGCCGATCACCAACAAGATGAAGAAGGTCGGCGTGAATATCGAAGAGTTTGATGATGCGGTTCGTGTCTGGGTGGATGGTCCCCTGGTCAAGACAAGCATCAAGACCCAGCCCCATCCGGGCTTCCCGACGGACATGCAGCCGCAGATGGCAACGCTCCTGACGCTGGCGGAGGGCACAAGCGTTGTGACCGAGGGTGTCTGGGAGCAGCGATTCCGTTATGTGGACGAGCTGCGCCGCATGGGTGCGGATATTGCGGTGAACGACAAGGTTGCGATCATCACCGGTACCGGAAAGCTCATGGGTGCGCCGGTCAAGGCATGCGATCTGAGAGCCGGTGCGGCACTGATCATTGCAGGTCTTGCGGCACAGGGTGTGACGGAGATCGAGGATATTCATCATATTGAGCGTGGCTATGGCAATATTGCAGAGAAGCTGCGTGGAATCGGCGGAGATATTATGAAGGTATCGACACCGCCGTCTGCAATGAAAAAGGCGTTATAATGAGGTTTGGAGCCTGCCTGCGGATGCGGGCGGGCTTTCTTTTCTATTTTCTATGTGTATTAAAAAGTATAATTTTGCTTAAATTTGCCCCACCCCCTTCCCAGAGGGGAGGGGGAAACAAGTAGGGTGCTGCCGCACCCTACCCCGCCCTCCTGCGGAGAGCAAATAATTCTGAGGAAAGTGAGGTGTGTGTATGGCGAAATTTTATCCGCTGTTCAGTTCGAGTTCGGCAAATGCTTCCTATATTGGGGGGCGCAATGCCGGAATTCTGGTGGATGCGGGCGCAAGCTGCAAGAAGATCATGGAGGCACTTGACTGCAATGGGCTGCAGCCGAAATGCGTGCAGGGTATTTTTATCACACACACACATTCCGATCATGTCAAGGGGCTGCGGGTGCTGGCAGGACGGCTGAAGGTGCCGGTGTATGCGACGTCACAGAGTCTCGAAAAATTGGCGCAGGATGGGCAGATTCCGGCTGGAATTGAGATGGTTCCGCTGGAAACGGGGGCGATTTCCTGCGGAGATTGTGAGATCACGGCGTTCCCGACGATGCATGATGCGCCGGGAAGCTGCGGTTATCGGATCCGCACTGCGGATGACAAGCTTTGTGCGGCATGCACGGATCTGGGTGTGGTGACGCCCGAGGTGCGGGATGCACTTTGCGGCTGTGACATGGTGCTGCTTGAGTCGAATTATGACATCGGAATGCTGCGCAGCGGGCCGTATCCGCCGGAGCTGAAACGCAGAATTATGTCGGAATACGGGCATTTGTCCAATGAGGACAGTGCAAGCTTTGCGGAATACTTAGTGCAGAACGGCACAACGAGGCTGCTGCTGGGGCATCTGAGTCCCCACAACAACACACCGCAGGCAGCGGCACAGGCGGCGGCGCAGGGCTTGCGGAAATTTACGAATGGAATGGATTATCTGCTGGGTATTGCGCCCGTGGAGACGCAGGGAGGAGCGGTGATTTTCTGATGCTGGTACAGCTTCTGACGGTGGGAAAGCAAAAGGAGCCGCATCTGGTGGCGGCGCAGGATGTCTATCGGAAGCGGCTCACGCCGTTCTGCAAGTTCGAATTTACGCAGCTTCCGGCGGTGCGGCTGTCGGATAAGCCGTCGGAGAAGGAGATCGCAGCGGCACTGGAGCAGGAGGCGGCAGCGATCCGCAAGGCGGCAAAGGGCGTAATGATTGCGATGTGCATTGAGGGCAAGCAGCTTTCGAGCGAAGGCTTTGCAAAGCTTCTGACGGAGGAGATTCCGATGCGTTCGAGTGCAGTGACCTTTGTGATCGGCAGTTCCTTCGGATTGGCGGAGAGCGTCAAGAAGGAGGCATTCCGGCGGATGTCGATGTCGGAGATGACGTTTCCGCATGCGCTGGCATCGGTGATGCTGATGGAGCAGATCTACCGGGGATATCAGATCGACCGGAATACGGGGTACCATAAATGACACGGAGTCTGCGTTGGCAGATGTGTTGTATGGTACAGAAAAAATGGTTCTTAGGGGACGAAGTTCCCTACCAATTGAATGGAGGTAACAAGCATGGCAAAAGCAATGACACTGACCTATGAGGCAGGAGAGAATTTATATGTGAACGTAACGAACCGCTGTCCGTGCGCCTGCACGTTCTGCATCCGCAACAACGGGGACGGGGCATATGGCTCGGATCCTTTGTGGCTGGAGCACGAGCCGGATCTGGCAGAAATGCAGGCTGACATTGCAAAGCGTGATCTGACCAAGTACAAGAGCGTGGTGTTCTGCGGTTATGGCGAGCCGCTGATGCGGCTGAAGTTCGTTTGTGAGCTGGCGAAGTATCTGCGTGAGGTGCAGCCGGGAATCAATCTGCGGCTGAATACGAACGGACTTGTGGATCTGTACAATGCGGAGGAAGCATGCGGCACGGCGGCAGAGCAGGTGGCGGCGGTATTTGACAAGGTTTCCATCAGCCTCAACGGCGGCAATGCCGAGGTTTACAACCGTGTGACAAGACCGAGGGGCGGCGGTGATGCGCCCTATGAGACGATGCTTTCCTTTGCAAAGACCTGCAAGGCGAAGGGAATCGAGGTGCTTTTCACGGTGGTGGATGTGATCTCTCCCGAGGAGATCGCCGAGGCACAGGCAAAGGCGGATGCGCTGGGGATTACGCTGGATGTGCGGGAGTATATTCATTAAATCATATGGTTTTACAGCAGTGTGCGGCAGAGGTTGCCGCCGCTGCTTTTTTTATGGATTATCATATCAAATTTAAACGAAAAAAATTTTTTTCAAAAAATTTTTCAAAAGTTGCATCGAAACGTGCAACTTTTTGTTTTTTTAGCCCCTTATATGAAAGGAGGCTTGGCATGGGAAAGAAAAAGACGGATGCACAGCTGGTTGCTGAGGGGCTGCGCAAGCTTGCGTTCGGGGACATCAACGATGCGGTACGGCTGGCGTTTTCGGAGGAGCTGCCGTCGCCGCAGGAGCTGGAGGGGATGAACCTGCTGAATATCTCCGAGATCAAGCGTGTCAAGGGCGGCGGTGTAGAGATCAAGATCTTTGACCGGCTCAAGGCGCTTGAGCGGCTGTATGACTATGCGCATGCGGGCGAAAATGGTGCGGTGGCGGCGAGTCTGCTGGCGGCACTGACGGAGGCGGATAACGATGGAGTTTAGTCGTTTTTCTCCGAAGCAGCGCCTTGCACTGCGATGGTGGGCGATGCCGGAGCACCGTTCCAAGGATGCGATCATCTGTGACGGAGCGGTGCGAAGCGGAAAGACGCTTGCGATGTCGCTGGGGTTTGTGCTGTGGGCGGCTGCCTGCTTTGACGGCGGGACGTTTGCCATCTGCGGCAAGACCATCACGTCGCTGGAGCGTAATCTGGTGCGTCCGCTTCTGCAGGTGCTGGAGGATGCAGGGTTTACCTGCATTGTCCGACAGAGCAAACATTATGTGGATGTGACGGCACTGGGAAAGACCAATCGTTTCTATCTGTTCGGCGGCAAGGACGAAGGCTCCGCTGCGCTGATTCAGGGGATGACGCTGTGCGGCGTACTCTTTGACGAGGCGGCGCTGATGCCGCGTTCCTTTGTGGAGCAGGCGCTGGCGAGATGCTCGGTGGCGAGGGCGAAGCTGTGGTTCAACTGCAACCCGGAGCATCCGTACCACTGGTTCTACCGGGAGTGGATCCGCAAGGCGGAGGAAAAGCGTGTGCTGTACCTGCATTTCACGATGGAGGACAATCCGTCCCTTTCCGAGCGGGTCAGGGAGCGGTACCGGCGTATGTACGGGGGTGTGTTCTATGACCGGTTTGTGCTGGGGAAATGGACGGTCTCCGAGGGGCTGGTGTATCCGATGTTTGACAAGAAGCGGCATGTGGTAACACAGGCACCGCCGTGCACGAGGTATGTGATCTCGTGCGATTACGGCACGGTGAACCCAACCTCCATGGGGTTATGGGGGGAATGCGAGGGGGTATGGTACCGGATCCGGGAGTACTACTATGCGGCAAGGCGTGAGGGAATCTCACGCACGGACGAGGAGCATTATGCTGCGCTTGAAGCGCTGGCGGAGGAACTGCCGGTGGAGTGCGTGGTGGTAGATCCTTCGGCGGCGAGCTTTATTGCATGCATTGCAAAGCACGGGAGATTCCGTGTGCTCAAGGCGAAGAACGACGTGCTTTCAGGAATCCGGCAGGTGAGCGATGCGCTGCAGGGGGACAGGCTGCGGATCACGGCGGCGTGCGGTGATATTCTGCGTGAATTTTCGCAGTATTGCTGGAATGACAGTGCTGTGGGAGATGCGCCGAGAAAGGAGCACGACCATGCGATGGACGATATGCGGTATTTTGTCTCCACGATCCTTTGCGGCAGGCGGGAGGAAGGCTTTGTGGCGATGAGTCTGGCGAGGTAGCCCCTC
>JAZPZJ010000082.1:0-15370 GCA_045544635.1 Oscillospiraceae bacterium | reverse complement strand
TGTCGAATTCTATCTTAAGTATATCAATACCTATTTAAAACAAAATTCTACTCTCAAAATATGTGATAAGAATGGAAATGAAATCGAAGTAATCACAATTACTAATTATCCCGGTAATGATGGGGCAGGCGATGGATTTGAATTTACATTTACTTCATCCGAAGGCACACCAGTACACTTTGATGGTATGACCCAGGTCGGTAATGTTTCTTGGGGAAGCGCACACTATTATTTAGTGAAACTAAAAAATGTTACACAAGATTTAGTAATTACTGCTACTTCGACAGCAGATTATGGTACATTTGAAGGTGTAATGTTAACTACTTCCACCTCTAGCTTCTCCCTCCGCTCCACCCTCAACGCAACATCCGCTGCAAGCGGCCTGCTGGCAGCAGCAACGGGCGATACCGCAGGCGTGGAATTCAACGATGCAGGTGAAGCGTACATCACACTGAACGGTTCCGACATTGGCTGGGAGATGCTCATTGAGAATCTCGATGCTTGTGACGAAAGTGGTAATGCGTATTACTACTGGATCGAAGAAGTGTCTATCAAGAGTGGTACGTCCGCTGAGTTGACACCTTCGCAGGCAGGCTTCTCGCCGAGCTACAGATTCGAGGATGGCGAAGACACTGACTCCGACATCAACGATAAGTACATCGACGCAGCTGCAGGCAATGCTACCGCAACTGTCAAGAACACCCGCGTTGAAGCAAGCGGCGGAACATCCATGCCCTCCACCGGCGGAACGGGCACACAATGGTATTACCTCATTGGCATGATGACGATGCTGATGGGTACAGCCGGATTCATTGGACTTAAGCTGAGGCAGAGAAGCCAAGGCTAAAGCATAAAACCCAAAAATCTTAAACCCAAAATCAAAAATCAAAAAAATGGAGCAGGGCGGCATACGACCGCCGCCCACTCCGCACACTTATTAAAAAGGAGAAATTATTATGAGAAAAATGAGAAGATTTGCAGCAATCGCAGCAGCAGCAGCTATGACAGCTTGTATGGCAGTTCCGATGACATCCGTTTTTGCAGCAGCTAATGCAGGTGAGATTTCTTTCACTACTGAAACTGTTGGTACACATACTTACACAGCGTACAAGATTTTCAATGGTACAGTTGATGCAACAGACGGTAAGCTGAATGGTCTTTCTTGGGCGATTACTGGTGCTGATGCAGATGCAATAACAGCAAACGTTAAAGATTTTGTTGATGCTTTGAAGGCTGATACGACAGTTGTAGGCAAGAATGATAATGACACTCCTGATGATGATTCGGATGATACCGATATTACTCTCGGCGATCTCTTTGCTGACTGTACATATGAGGCACCTTCCGTTGCTGAAGTTCTGCAGGGTGTAGCAGATAAATCAGATGCAGCAGAGGCATTTGCTAAGTTTGTAGCAAATCATGCTACAAATCTTCCGGCTACAGAAAGCAGCGATGGTGTGATTGCACTTGCTAGCGATGGCGATGATACGGATGGTGACGCAAATGATGGTTACTATGTAGTTGCTGAAACTGATTTTACTCAGAATTCGGCTAATGGTGGTGGTGCTCGTACAGCTTATCTGCTGGGTGTATATGATGCCTCCGCAGGTGCAGAACTGGATGTAAAGAGCTCTATTCCTGTTGTAGAAAAGAAGGTTCTGGAAAACACCAAGGCTATTACAGATAAAGCAACTTATGAGACATCTAATGACAAGTGGAATGATGTAGCTGACTATAATATTGGGGATCCGGTACCGTTCAAGCTCTATGGTACAATGCCCGATACACTGGAGGATTATAAGGGCTATTACTATTGCTTCACAGATACACTTGGTGACGAGTTCGGTACACCTACTGGTGTTAAAGTAACTGTTGGTAATGCAACCATCACAGAAAATGATGGAAATTGCCGTATTGCAATTACTGGAAATGATATTACTGTTTCCTTTGAAAATATTAAGGCATATGATGGTGTCGATAAGGATACTGTAGTAACTGTTGAATACACTGCAGTGCTGACTACCGATGCAGAAATTGGTCTTCCTGGTCAGGAAAATAAGGTAAAGCTTAGCTATTCTAATAACCCGAATGTTGATTGGGCACCGAACACCGAAGATACGGATACGGATAAACCTGAAGATACGGATATCAGTGAGACTCCTGAAGATAAGGTTATCGTATTTACTTACGAACTGGATGTGACTAAGGTTGACGCTGCAACAAAAAAGGTTTTGGCAGATGCAGAGTTCGTACTGTACAGAGTTAAGGGTACAGGCGATGAAGCTGTTACTGAATATGTGCAGATTGATGCTTCTGGTTTTGTAACTGGTTGGACAACAACAAAGCCCACAACAGGAAATCTGAAGTCTGATGCTAATGGTGAATTCAAGGTAGTGGGTCTCGATGACGGTACATACTTCCTCAAGGAAACTAAGCAGCCTAGCGGTTATAATATTCTTGAAGATGCAATTGAACTTGTAATTTCTGCAACTACAGTAAATAATCAGACATGGACAACTACTGCTGATGCTGCGTTGACTGGGCTGAGCATTGATGTTGATGGTAAGGAAGCAGCTGGTAATACAGATACTGGTGTTGTTGAAGCAACAGTAGAGAACAGCTCCGGCTCCACACTCCCCAGCACCGGTGGCATCGGTACCACAATCTTCTACGTAGTTGGTGGTGCACTGGCAGCAGGTGCAGGCGTATCCCTGATCGCTAAGAAGCGCATGAAGAACGAGGACTAATTCTCCCCGAAATCACAAAAAACGTAAATTTGCAATCAACTAAACGATAACCTGAAGCCGGCGGCGGTATACTGCCGCCGCCGGCCATTAGGGAGGGCTCCATGAGGAAAAAACAAGGCTTACTTTCTACTATCATACTCGTACTTGTACTCCTGGTGGGTCTCTCCGTGATGCTTTATCCAACCGTCAGCGACTGGTGGAATTCCAAGGTGCAGAGCCGTGCGATCGCAAGCTATAGCGAAGCAATCGCCGAAATTGATGACGACACCTATGAACGCATGCTTGCCGATGCTAAGGCATACAACGACCGCCTTGCAAAGGTCTATGCGCCGTTCTCCGATTACGAATTCCTCGACAGCCAGTACCAGCAGGCGCTGGATATCTCCGGTACCGGTATCATGGGGTATATTTCTATTCCCATGATCAACGTCGAACTGCCGATCTACCACGGCACGGGCGAAGCCGTTCTCAATATCGCAGTCGGCCATCTGGAAGGTTCCACCCTTCCCGTCGGCGGTGAGGGAACGCATTGTGTGCTCTCTGCACACCGTGGACTTCCGTCCGCTCGACTCTTTACCGATCTTGACCAGCTTGTCGTTGGTGACACCTTCACGATCACGATCCTCGATGAGGTACTGACCTATGAGGTGGAGGAGATCAACATTGTCCTCCCGCACGAGATGGATAAGCTAGCGATCGTGCCCGGTAAGGATTATGTCACACTGATGACTTGCACCCCCTATGGCGTCAACACGCACCGACTGCTGCTGCGTTCCCACCGCATCGATACGGTGATCGAACAGGAACGCCTGATCCGTGTTTCTGCGGATGCAATGCAGATGGATCCGCTGCTGGTTGTTCCTGCCATTTCCGCACCGCTGGTGCTGCTTCTGATTATCTTCTGGATGATCACCGGACGGAAGAAAAAGCCGCTTCCGTACCGTAACCCGATTTATACATTACCTCAAAGAAAGGCCGGTGATTGATATGCGCACAAAAATTAAGCATAGACTGGAGGTCGTGCTGTGTTTGTTCGGTGTGCTGCTCTGGATTGTTGCAGGCTGTCTGCAGATGTTTGCATCTGCGGCGGATGTCAATGGTTCTCTCACAATGATCTGTGAAACGACCGATGGTGAGCTTCTCCCTGGAACGCATTGGGAGCTCTTCCGTGTCGGCGGACGTGATGCGGATGGGGAATATGAGCTGCAGGACGACTTTGCAAAGTATCCTGTTTCGCTGGAGGATACTTCCGCTACGGCGCTGCTGGAGGCAGCGGAAACGCTGGAGACCTACGCAAAGCTCGACAAGATCGAACCGTATGCGCAGGGTGATGCGGATGCAAACGGCTATCTGAAGCTTTCTCCCCTGGAAACTGGCTTGTATGTCGTTTCCGGTGACATGGCACGCATTGGCGATGTTTACTATTTCTTCTCCGCATTCCTCATCGAGATTTCCGATGCGGACGGCGGCGAGATCCACTGGACAGCTTATCCGAAGTGCATTTCTATGAATGCGGAGGAGGGCGGTTTCGAGTACACGCTCAAGAAGATCTGGGCGAATGATCAAAATGAACCGGAGAACCGCTCCGCTTACATCACCGCTGAGATTTATCGTGATGATGTGCTGTTCGAGACAGTCCGTCTGGACGAGTCCAACGACTGGACCTATACCTGGAAAGCGGACAGCGTGCATGAATGGCGTGTGATCGAGGTGGATATTCCTGAGGGATATGATGTTGTGTACCGTTCCAATGAAACGCAGTATGTCATTGTCAATACCTTTACGGATTCCAGCTCCATCACAGACAGTACGGAATATACCGATTCCAATATGACCGAGACCAATATTTCGACGGAAACGAATGTGACGGAAACGCTCCCCGAGAAGCCCGATTCGACAGAGACACAGGTAACACAGACCTCTGCTGTGGCTTCCACTACAGTGACGACCGTTGCAACACAGACGACCACACAGCCTGAGAAGCTTCCGCAGACGGGTCAGCTCTGGTGGCCTGTACCGCTGCTTGCACTTGCCGGCTTGTTCTCGATCGTAGTCGGTGTACAGCTGCGCACGAAGGAGTAATTTGCAACATGAACCGAAAATATGCATGGTGCATGATTGTACTGGGAACAATGCTGCTGCTGGCGGCATTGTTCCTTGTTGTCTACAATGTGCATACCGATCGTCAAAGCGGCGCCGTATCCGGTGAGATTCTGCAGGTGCTCAAACAGGAAATCTCCGATCACACTACTCCGACGGAGGAAACATTGTACATCCCCCCGACGGAGGACCTGTACGATGCGTATGAGCAGGAGACGATCGAGACCACGGAACCGACCGATCCTGTGATGGAGGTGGACGCACGGCAGTATGTCGGCGTTCTGCAGATTCCATCGCTGGATGTAGAACTGCCGGTGCTGTATGAATGGAACTATCCCAATCTGCGGCTGGCGCCCTGCCGTTATGATGGTGCAGCTGCAGCGGGAAATCTCGTCATTGCGGCGCATAATTATCGTTCCCACTTCGGGAACATTGAATCGCTCAATACCGGAGAACAGCTCGTGTTCACAGATGTGTCGGGAAAGACCTATACCTATGAGGTGATCCAGATCGAGATGATCAACGGCAACGATGCGCCTTCCATGCGTGATGGCGCAGAGGAGTGGGATCTGACGCTGTTTACCTGTACGCTCAGCGGCCGCAGCCGTGTGACGGTGCGTGCAGTGCAGGTCGAGGAATAATCCGAATCCGGCATCCGGTACGATGCCGGATTTTCTTTTGAGATTCGCTGTATAATGGCTGACGGCTGCGGGAAATATAATGCAGGACGTCTTTACATTTCTGCGGAAACATGCTATAATAGTAAAAAAGAAAGGAGCAGCCATGCAGTTTCTGATTACATTTTTAGAGGGGATCATTTCCTTTATTTCCCCGTGCATGCTTCCTATGCTTCCGATTTATATTTCCTATTTTGCCGGAAATGCGGACAAAAAACAGCGCACGCTCCTGCGCTCTGCCGCATTCGTCGCAGGCTTTACGGTGGTATTCAGTCTGTTGGGATTGTTTGCCGGCACCCTTGGTGCCTTTCTCTCGGATTACAAGCGCATCGTCAATCTCATCTGCGGTCTGATCGTCGTATTTTTCGGACTGCATTATCTGGAGATCATCCGCATTCCGCTGTTCAAGGGGATGCAGAAGCAGCACGAAGTAAAGGACGTATTTTCAGCGTTTCTCTTTGGCGTGATCTATTCGGTCAGCCTGACGCCCTGCGTCGGAGCATTTCTCGGTTCAGCGCTGATGCTGGCATCCGCTTCGGGTACGGCGCTGCAGGGGGTTCTGCTGCTGGTGACCTATTCACTGGGACTTGGCGTGCCGTTTCTCATTTCGGCAGTGCTGATCGAGCAGCTTGCCGGTACCTTTCAGTTCATCAAGCGCCACTACCGGAGCATCAACCTCATCAGCGGGATCTTCCTGATCGTGACGGGCATTGTCATTGCGCTCGGCTGGATGGACAAGCTGATGGCATTCTTTTCATGAGGTGAACTATGAAGAACAAGAAGTTTCTCATTCTGCTGGCGGCATTGGCGCTGTTGATCGGCGGTGCAACGGCAGGTTACCGTATTCTATCCAGCGATTATTCTCCCGATACACCGTCCGCTGCGGAATCGCAGACAACAGCGGCACCGGATTTCATTGTCCTGGATGAAAACGGCGAAAACACAAAGCTTTCGGATCATGCCGGAAAGCCCGTGATCGTGAATTTCTGGGCGACATGGTGCGGTCCGTGCAAATCGGAGCTGCCCGCCTTTGATGCGGCATACCGTACCTACGGCGATGAGATCACATTCATGATGGTCAATCTGACCGATGGCAGCCGTGAGACAGAGTCGCATGTCAAATCGTTCGTTGCAGAGCATGGCTACACCTTCCCTGTGTATTACGATACCCTGTCGAGTGCCGCAAATGCGTACTGGGTGAGTGCCGTGCCCGTGACCTATTTCATTGACAGCAGCGGCAATATTGTCCAATCCTATATGGGCGCAATGTCAGCGGAAACGCTGGAGCAATTGATTGATATGTTGAAGGAGGAAGCAGCATGAAGGTTACATTCAACGAAGACGCAGAGACCGTGCGGATCGTCAAGGAGGGTCTTGAGCGGACCGGCGGCTACTGCCCCTGCCGTCTCGAACGCACAGAGGAGAATAAGTGCATCTGCAAGGAATTCCGTGAGCAGATCAAGGATCCCGATTTCGAGGGCTACTGCCACTGTATGCTCTACTATAAATCCAAATAGGAGGAATCACAATGAACGAACTGATCATTACCGCACAGAATTTTGAAGCCGAAGTGCTTCAATCCGACCTGCCCGTGCTGCTCGATTTCTGGGCACCATGGTGCGGCCCCTGCCGCATGCTGGCGCCGATCATTGAGGAGATCGCAGAGGAGTATGCCGGCAAAGTCAAGGTCGGCTCCGTCAATGTGGACGAGGAGCAGGCACTTGCCATGAAATTCAATATCGCAAGCATTCCGGCACTGATCGTCATCCGTGACGGCAAGGTTGTGAACTCCGCTGTGGGCTACCGCCCGAAGAACCAGGTGGAGGCATTGCTGAAATAATGAAAAAATCCCGTGCAAGATTAGCACGGGATTTTTTTGAAAAAGGGGTTGACAAGTTATTCTGTATGTGTTATAATATAATCACAATCAATCACAAATTAACACAAATAAGTGAAAGGAGTAGATCAACAATGGTAAAGACAATGCGTGCAACTGCAGAAGCAGAGCTGTGCATCCGCAGGATTCTGGAGTTGAATCCGAGACTCACAAAAGAAAGCGAAGTGTGTTCCTATGCGTACCATATCGTGGCAACCGATATTCTCACACAGAACACGGAATCGAAACCTTGTCTGAATTGGAAAGAGATTGCTGCCATTGATTTTCATGACGAAAATGAAAAGATGACATTCGCAGAGACACGATCGGTGAGCCTGGATCAGGATGACTATCGGATCGTTCTGGAAGATTATGCCGCCAACCCGAATGTCAAGCGGATTCCGTTTGCATACCTTACACGACTGGTTTTGTTATATACAAGGCAGAAGCTGCAGGGGGGATCAGAGATGCCGGTTCGCATGCTCCATTCTGACAAAGGCGATCTGATGATGTGGGTTGGTTCCTTGTATGATTACCATACTGCGGAATCCATGGATATGATCCGTAAGCTCGAACAAATGAAGAAGAAATGGGAGGAAACAAATCATGCATGATATCACTGAGGTAACGAACGCAATCGACAGATTAACTGCCCACCCCGAGTGCATCGGCTGGAAGGATTTCGGTGACGCCGGAAATTCCTGCACAGGCAGGCTTGACCGCCCCGGTACACCAGCACAGCACCGTTCCTACATCTGCACCCGTGCAGCGGTGGAGTATGTGGTGCCGAAATATTCGGAGAAGCATATTGCACTGGCTCGTGTAGTTGCAAAAGAAATGGGTGTACATTATATTACCTATGACAACCTGATAAAGCGAACTGCCCGCGTATTGAATGGCGTGCCTTCCCAGAAATTCAATGCAATGATCGACCTGAGCCTGCAGGTACAGGCAGCGATGAGAAAGAAGGGGTTGTCTGAAATCACCTCTATCGAAGATGCCCTTGCATAACGAAGAAAATCCAGAGAAGTACGCAAAACTTCTCTGGATTTGCTATGTAAAATCAGAAATTGTCGATGATCATTTTCACAATGAATATGATCAGATAGTGAAGCGGATAAAAGAGATAGAAGAACCATTTCGCAAAAAACGGATGGCTGCTTTTTTTACCATTATAGAATATTGTCATGCAGAAATATGCTGCCAAAAAGACGGCAAGCATTTCCAGCATATACAGGATGAGTTTGACCGTCGGAACCGATCCCAAGGAAAAAAGGTTTATCGAAGTGTGCAGAAGGATCAGGATACCATAGGTGATAAATCGGGGTTTGGGTCTGTCCCTGAAAATATGCAGAAACAATATGAACAATACGCCAAAAATCAGCCAATCCGAATAAAGCAAAACAGTTGCGGCGACGCATAGGATCACCAGCAATATCCTTTGCCATAGCTTCAACCTGCTTTCCCAAGCAATAATGGAAAGCAAGCCGAAAAACAGCGTAAAAATCACATCGGTTGTCCACCAGCCGTTAATTGGTTGAAATATCAGCCAATTAAAGGGCTGCGATATACAAGCAAACAACAGAAGTCGCAGCGCATATTTTTTCCTGTCTCTTGTGTATTTGTAGCCATCAGCTACAAAGAAAAACATAACAGGAGGACAGAAAAGTGATAAGCCGGTAATAACGAGCAGCGGCATCGGAAGTTCATATAGCGTATTGGGGTTGTCAGGATGCTGCATAAGATTGATCCATGCGATCATATGACCGATAAACATGGAGAGCAAAGCAAGATATTTCATCATATCACGATTCAATACCTTCATGTTACTGTTTTTCATAGTGCTGCTCCTTTGGCTGCATGACGATTTTTGATAGAGAAATGAAACAAGGCGATCGGCAAAGTGCCATTTCAGGACGCCGGGATGTGCGTTATTTACTGAATATCATGGTCATACGGAATCTTCATAGCAATTGCATACTGCTCCGCATAGCTGCCGGCAGGGCAGTGGATGGTCAGATCCTCGTCACAGTAGTCGAATGCTGACTTTGCAATGTAGGTCACACTGGCAGGCAGGGTGACATCCGAAAGCTCCCAGCAGTATTCGAAGGCACCATCACCGATTTCGGTACAGCCTTCCGCAATGGTTACGGATTCGAGTACATCACAGTATTCAAACGCATCGCCGCCGATGCTCTTGACGCTGCCGGGAATGTCAATGGATGTCAGCTGCTGGCAGTACTGGAACGCACAGGCGCCGATCCCGGTCACATCATCCTCAATGGTGAACTCTGTGAATTCGCTGTATTTGTACTGTGCCGCACGGATGATCTTCGCTGTGTTCGGCGTATAGCTTGCAGGGGTATGGTCATAAGGGATCTGCTCCTGCTGCGCATGTGCTTCGGCAGCGGAGCCTTCGGGGACATGCAGCGTCAACGCAGCACAGTTTGCAAACGCATCCCAGCTGATATCTGTTACGGATGCGGGCAAATTGACATCGGAAAGGGACGGACAGCTCCAGAATACGGTCGAGCCGATCTCTTCCAGTCCCTCTTCAAAATGTACAAACTGCAGTGCCTCACAGCTCCAGAACGCACTGTCACCGACCCTCTTGACGGATGCGGGGACTTCCACTGCTTCGAGATACTCCACGCTCCAGAATGCACGGTCGGCGATCTCCGTTACGCCGTCGGGGATGATGACATGACTTGCCACGCCTTCATAGGACATCAGGACGTGGTCGTGGATGACGAAATCACGCTCATCATAAGAGAGTGCGTCGTCAGTGCTTTCATCCTGTTGGGGGGACTGTATGATTTCGTCCGTATCGGATTCGGCAGGCTGCGGTGCGGAATCGTCCGCTTCCAGCTCCGATTCGGGTTTGCCCAGAAATCTGCTCACTTCTCTCTGCAGATCGCATGCGGTGGTGAGTGTCAGGCTCAGTGCCAGCAGTGCAAATATGGTTCGTTTCATAGCATCCTCCTTATGACGCGATATCATGATAATATATTACTACAATTATAACACCATCGCTTCGAAAAAGCAAGAGGTGTGCAGAATCTCTTGCTTTTGGGGGCGGCATGTGGTATAATAAAGAAAAAATGGAGGTACACCATGAAACAGAACAAAATCCTGAAATATACCATCCGCATCCTGCTGATCCTTTTTGCAGCAGTGATGCTGTTCACGCTCGGCACATACATATACCACCGGCAGAGAACCAAAGAAGAAATCGCCCTGCTGAAAGAACAGGGCTACTACAATCCCGTATCCGTGGGGGACTATTCCCTGAATGCAGCGATCTTCGGCAATCCTGACGGGGAGCATACTATCGTGGGACTTGCAGGACTTGGCATGGGGGACTATGCCGTTACCGCAAGGCAGATGACCGCATGCCTTGAGGAGGATAACCGGATTGTGTTCATCGACCGTGCAGGCTACGGCTTCAGCGATGATACGGAAAACGACATGACTCTGGAATACATTGTCGAGGACTACCGCAAAGCCCTGCAGAGTGCCGGCATTGAAGCCCCGTACATCCTCATGCCCCATTCCATCGGCGGCGCATACGCCAATTACTGGGTGAGCCATTATCCGGAGGAGATCGAGGGGATCGTCTTTGTGGATGGCTCACAGCTGAGTGCGGACGCCTTTTCGGAGGAGGGAGCCTATGAAATCGGCGTGGGGGACCGGATTCTGGCAGCCCTTGCGAAGCTGGGCTTCAGCCGCTATGTTCTGCGTGAGTACCAGGATCTTTATCCCGATCATTACACGGAGGAAGAACAGTATCTCGGCGATGCCCTCTGTCTGATGACGCTGGATTCCCTTGCAATTACATCGGAGGACGGCAGGATTGCGGAGAATGCACAGGCGGCGTTCAACGGCATTGTGACGAACGATGTCCCGAAGCTGTACATCTGCGCCAGCTGGGGCGTGCAGACGAAAGAGGATCTGATTGAGAGGAACAAGTGGAGAAACAGCCAGATTGAACTGAATCATATGGATATAGAACCGTTTCCGCTGGAGTATACTGATGCAGAGGCAGCGGAGATCCTGCAGGAATATGAAGAAGCCAGACAGGATATTCTTGTCCCGTACATCGAAAAGATGGGCAGCTGCGAGCTTGTCTGCCTTGTCGGAGATCATCTGATTTATCAGCAGAAGCCGGAGGAATGTGGGGAGATCATCCAGGAATTTATTGCGAAGATCGGACAGGAATAGGATGGGGAACAGCTTTCCCTCCGCAACAGCCGGTTGCTTGCAGATCCGCCGCACCTGTAGTATAATGGGGGAGAGGTGATAGTTATGGATACCAAAGATATTTTATTGCAGCTTCGCACGAAAAAAGGCTTGTCGCAGGAGGAACTTGCACAGCGGGTATATGTGACAAGACAGGCAGTCTCCCGCTGGGAAAACGGCGACACGATCCCGAATACCGAAACGCTCAAACTGCTTTCCGGACTGTACGACGTTTCCATTAATACCCTGCTTGGCTCACCACGCAAGCTCATCTGCCAGTGCTGTGGTATGCCGCTGGAGGATGCCGATATCAGCAAGGAACGGGGCGGCGAATTCAACGAGGACTACTGCAAATGGTGCTATGCCGACGGCGAATATATGTACAGTGATATGGACGATCTGATTGATGTCTGTGTCAGGCACATGACGAGTGAAGCGCATTCGGCGGAGGAAGTCCGCCTGTATCTGAGAGAAACCCTCCCGAAGCTTGACTACTGGAAACGCTATGCGGAACTTGGCGGCAATGGCGCATTTGAGGAATTCAAGCAGAAGCTCATTGCGGAGATCAATGCCCTGCACATCGAGGGCATGCCCAAGCTGAAAACGCTCAATGCGCTTGTGGGCAGCTATATCAATCTGGAATACCGACTGCCGAATGGCAGAATGGTAAAATTTCTGGACGATCAGACAACCTATCTCGGCAATCAGCTCGAATGCGAATTCGGCGGTGACAGATGCTTCGGCATTGCTGCCAATATGGATTTCATCCTGATCTGCACCTATGGTGAAAACGGCGCAGATCCGGAGCTGGTTGTCTACCGGAAACGATGAGGGGGGAACTTTTCTGTGAACGAAGAGATTGAACAGCAACTCGAAACCTTTCCGTCGGATGTGCGTGATCTGTTTCTGCGCCTGCGCACGCTGATCTATGCCAGCAGTCCGGCAGAACCGATGGAAACGCAGTGGGCGAGGATGCCGAGCTATTATGCAGGCGAGGCATTCGTCCGTCTGATTCCGTTCAAGGATCATATCAACATCGAAGCAAAGGCAGTTATCCTGCATCGGGAGGAACTGACCGGTTACAAAATCACCCCGAAAGGGATGCTGCAGATCTATGTGAATCAGCTCGTGCCGGAGGCGGTGCTCCGGCGGATCTTTGCGGAAACATTGGGAGCATAACCCCTCGATCGGATCAGACAGGGACACCCCCATTCTTTCGGGAATGGGGCTTGTGTTTTCTATGGTTGTGTGCTATAATGGAAGGGAGATCAATCAAAACGTAACGAAAGGAGTCACAAAAATGAAAATCAGAGTGATGAATATATCCGATTACGAACAGGTTTATCAATTATGGCTGTCCTGTGCAGGGATGGGCTTGAATAATTTAGACGATTCGAAAGAAGGGATCGAAAGATTTCTGAACAGAAACCCTGAAACTTGTTTTGTTGCTGAGACAGAACAAACGATAATTGGAGTAATTATTGCCGGCAACGATGGAAGAAGGGGCTATATCTACCATACAGCGGTTAATCCTGATTACAGACATCAAGGAATCGCTACCAAACTTGTAGATGAAGCTATGAGGGCGTTAAAAGCCTTAGGTATCAATAAGACTGCTTTGGTTGTGTTTTCAAAAAACACTGATGGAAATGTGTTTTGGGAGAAATGTGGATTTGCTTCACGGGAGGATCTGATTTATAGAAATAAGACGATCACTGAAATGATAAGAATAGACACATAAATCCCAATGTTATAAATAATTTCTATATCCAAGCCGCACCCCACCACAAGTGCGGCTTTTCTGTACACACAAAAACTCCCCAAATCAGCAAGTCGGGGCATTGCGTTTTCCATTGGAGTGTGGTATAATAAAGGGGACAGTCAATTGGAATTTAGGTGGTTACTTATGAAAATGAAAAGAACAATAAAGATTCTTTTGGTAGTCGTCCTGATTCTGCTTGTTCTGTGGCTGCTTATTTTTATCAACAGCCGCATACGTCTGAAACAGGATAGACAATTTCTGACGGAAAACGGCTATGCAAACCTTGTTTCAGTCGGTGATTATTCCGTAAATGTGCTTACCTACGGAAATGAAAATGGAAAGCATCGTATCATAGCAATTGCCGGATTTGGTGATCCTGATCCATTTATTTCGTGGAGACGAATGACCTCTGCTCTGGAAGAAGAGAATCAGGTCATATTCGTTGACCGTGCAGGCTATGGGTTAAGCGATAATACATCGCAGGAAAGAACAGTCGAAAACATTGTTGAGGATTATAGAACAGCACTCAGAAATGCAGGGGTTGAAGCACCCTATATCTTGCTTCCGCATTCAATTGGCGGTATCTATGCTTCCTATTGGGTAAGCAAATACCCGGAAGAGATCGAAGCCGTCACATTCATGGATACATCTGAGATCAAAGAATATACTCCCGACCAAATGCGTACCAAACCCGATCCGACGTTTTTGCTTGCATATCGCCTTGATAAAATGGGTGCAGGTGGGCTTGGCAATCTAGTCGTGAAAATAATGTTACCTGAAAAGGCGTATTACTCTACTGAAGAACAGCGGGCAGAGCACGCACTTGCATTGCTGACCTTTCAGAATTCTGCTGTCATCGCCGAGGACACAATGATGTCCCGAAACATGAATGAGACATGGAATATGCTCGTTGCGAATGATGTGCCGAAGCTATACATCTGTGCAGAATTCGGCTACAGTACAAAGGAAGAGCTGATTGCAGACGGCGGACTGGACAGAGAGACCTATCTGAAATTCTTTCATCTGAATCAGGATACGGATGATGATACGCTGTATGACAGATATTTGGAGTTCTGTAATAAAATCCGTGAAAATACACTTTTCGTCTACGCTAATAAATTAGGGAACTGTGATATCGTACTATTGCCTGGCGATCATTGTATTTATGAGCAGAAACCGGATGAGTGCAGCAAGATCATAAATGATTTTATTGATAAACTGGATGCTGAATTCTGATGGATCGAACTCTTTCCATACCCCAGCCGCCCCCCACCACAAGTGCGGCTTTTCTGAACACACAAAAACCCTCCCCAACTTATCGAGTCGGGGAGGGCATATTCGTTTATGCGGTTTGCAGTCCAGAATTAGTTCTGATCAGCGATAGCAGCCTGTGTCGCAGGTCACAAATCCCTGTGTTTTTATGTGCAAGAGCTTCGGGGAGCAGGTTTTCCGCAATCCAGTATGTACTGTGACAGTCCTCACTGTCACAGATGGTCAGCTCTGCCTTGTTCTTTCGTCCCGTGAGGCAGCAGCGGATGTGCTCGTTTCGTTCTTCCCCCAGATTGATCACCCAGTCGAAGTGGGTGTTGTCCATGGGCATGATGCGGGACACGAATTTGTCGATGATTTCCTTATGGATATTCCCCTGCTCGATGGTCAGAAGCTCACGCAGGCTCTGACGGATCTTTGCCATGTCGATCGCATCTGCTGCAAGGGGTTCGGGGTCTGCCTGCTGCGTTTTAGCAGCGTTCAGGGCATCCAGTTCCTTTTGCGTGGCGGCACGGACACTGTGGTATTCCTCCTTGCCGATCTCACCGTCGGCATACAGTTCTACCAGCCGGAGCAGTTTCGTTTCCAGACGGGTGATCTTCGCCTGCATCATATCCTGTTCCCGATGGGCAGCGGTGCTTTCCGCTCTGCTGCATTTTTCGATCGTCGCCATGACCTGTTCGATGACTGCTGCACGGTT
>JAZPZJ010000081.1:0-16583 GCA_045544635.1 Oscillospiraceae bacterium | reverse complement strand
CCCTCCCCAAAGGGGAGGGGCTATATTTCGGGGACTTCGTCCCCGAACCCCTCTTGCAGAGCTATCGCTCTGCAAGAAATTTTAGGTTTTTCGACAGCCAAAAACCGCCTGCAAACACAGGCGGTTCATGCTTTATGCGATCTCAGTCACAGTGAAGTCCTTGTCCTCCACTGTCTGCTTCAGCAATGCATTGTCCACATCGGCGGTCAGCGTGACAATAGCTGTTCCCTCCTTGTGGCTGACCTCTGCGGATGCAACGCCTGCAACGGCTTCAAGCGCTTTCTTCACGGTTGCCTCGCAGTGCGGGCACATCATGCCCTCGATTCTGATTGTCTTAGTCATGGCTTTTTTCTCCTTTTTGCGTTTGATTTTGATGGGTTTATCATGATCGGCATTGTACATGCCGAAAAGATTCAGTCGCAGGGCATTCGATACGACGCAGAAGCTCGAAAGGCTCATCGCCGCCGCACCGAACATGGGATTGAGTTCCCAGCCGAAAATCGGAATCCACATACCAGCCGCCAGCGGAATTCCGATGATATTGTATATGAACGCCCAGAACAGATTCTGCCGGATATTCCGGAGTGTTGCACGGCTTAACCGGATCGCCGCAGGCACATCGGTCAGGCGGCTTTTCATCAGGACAATGTCCGCCGCATCCATCGCCACGTCCGTACCTGCTCCGATCGCAATGCCAATATCCGCACGGGTGAGCGCCGGCGCATCGTTGATGCCATCGCCAACCATGGCGACCTTACCTTCTGCGGAAAGCCTGCGGATGACGGCTTCCTTGCCATCGGGCAGAACATCCGCAATCACCTCATCGACACCAGCCTGCTTGCCGATCGCCTCCGCTGTCCGGCGGTTATCTCCGGTCAGCATCACCACACGAAGTCCCAGATTCCGCAGTTCTCTGATTGCTTGCGGACTTTCGGCTTTGAGCACATCCGCAACAGCGATCATGCCGATGAATGTATTCTCTTTACAGAAAAACAGCGGTGTTTTGCCCATTTCCGCAAGGCGCTGCGCATGGGAAATGACCGGTTCCGGCAGGCTGACCCTGCTCTGCATGAATTTCAGACTGCCGCCATACAGCGGAATCTCTTCAAGTTTCGCAGAAAGTCCGTTTCCGGCAAGTGCCTGAAAATCCATCACGGGCAGGGGGAAAATTCCATGTTCCTGCGCATAACCGATCACCGCATGAGCAAGCGGATGTTCGCTGTGTTGTTCGAGAGAATATGCCATTTGCAGGAATTCTGTCTCCCCAATTCCCTGTGCCGGAATGATGTCCGTCACCGCAGGTTTTCCCTCCGTGATCGTGCCCGTCTTGTCAAGAGCGATGATCTCCGTTCTGCCGGCGGCTTCGAGGGAGGATGCTGTTTTGAAGAGAATGCCATTCTTTGCGCCCTTGCCGCTGCCGACCATGATGGCAACGGGAGTCGCCAGTCCCAGTGCACAAGGGCAGCTGATGACGAGAACGGAAATGGCTCTTGTGATGGAAAATCCGATGCTTTCGCCGCAAATCATCCAGATCACGAAGGTCACAACAGCAATCGCAATCACCGCCGGAACAAATATGCCTGCCACCGTATCCGCCGTTTTGGCGATGGGGGCTTTGGTAGCGGCGGCATCGCTCACCATGCGGATGATCTGGGAAAGTGCGGTATCCTCGCCGACCTTGACAGCTTCACAGCGCAGAAATCCGGAACGGTTGATGGTTGCCGCAGAAACCGCATCCCCTGCGGCTTTGTCAACCGGAATGCTTTCTCCGGTCAATGCGGATTCATCGACGGCACTCTGTCCCTCCAGCACCATGCCATCCACCGGAATGCTGGCACCGGGACGGACAAGGAAAATATCCCCCTTTTTCACCTGCGAAGCCGGAATTTCGGTTTCCGTATCCCCACGCAGAACGATGGCGGTTTTCGGCGCAAGCTGCATGAGGGATTTGAGCGCATCGGTGGTTTTTCCCTTTGAACGAGCTTCCAGCATTTTTCCGACTGTAATGAGCGTCACGATCATGGCGGCGGATTCAAAATAGAAATGTGTATGCATTTCTGCATGATCCATCGCCGTCATGGACAACAGCTGTGCCGTGCTGTAGACAAAGGAAGCGGATGATCCAAGCGCCACCAGCGTATCCATATTCGGTGCCCGATGCCAGAGGGAACGGAATCCATTAATGAAAAATTTCTGATTGATAACCATGACGATCCCAGCGAGGAGCATCTGCAGAATGCCCAGTGCGATGGGATTTCCATCCAGAAATGCCGGAACCGGAAATCCCCACATGCCATGTCCCATGGAAAGATACATGAGAATGAGCAGGAATCCAAGCGATGCAGATAGCCGCTGTTTTAGCAAGGGCGTTTCGTGATCCTCCAAAGCCTCCAGAGCATCATTGGCTTTTGCAGATTCTGCACCCTTGAGAGATGCGCCGTAGCCTGCCGCCTTTACTGCGGAAATGATGGCATCCGTTGACGCTGTGCCCTCCACACCCATGGAATTGGTCAATAGGCTGACGGAGCATGCGGTCACGCCCTCGACAGCGGATACTGCCTTTTCGACACGGGTGCTGCAGGCAGCACAGCTCATGCCGGTTACTGTATATTGTTCCATAGCTTCTCCTATCGCATAAGCTTCTGCAGCGTGTTCAGCAGCTCGTCAATGACTTCATCGTTGCCGCTGCGGATGTCCTGCGCCACACAAGTGCGGATATGTTCGGAGAGAAGCTCCTTGCTGAATGCATTGAGTGCTGCGGTCACAGCAGCAGTCTGCGTCAGGATATCAGTGCAGTAGGCATTCCGTTCCACCATGTTCCGGATGCCTCGGATCTGTCCTTCAATGCGGCTGAGCCGGTTGCAGAGTTTTCGGTATTCTTCTTCGGAACGCTGCTTGGTCTTATGGCAGCATTCGCAGGGTATGTTTTCGTTCATGATGACACCTCCTCTTCTTATTATATACCCCCATGGGGTATTTTTCAAGTCATATAATCTTCCAAATACTGCATGGATCCGGCAAATTGCTGCAGGCAGGAATCGGCGGATTCTCCGGATTTTGGAATGAAAGCTGCAAATTCAGAAAATATTCTGAATACTTGTCCATGTTTTGCTAAATTTCGACAGCGTTTTTTGATATAATAGGGATAAGAACTCCCGCAGCGGGAACAGAAAGGATGATGTATCATGGAATATCTCTGGGAAAAGGTTGCAGTGGAATATGGTGTTACACCGCAGGAAGTCAGACTCGAGATTCAGAATGCCATATCCATTGCCATGCGTTCCGGAAATGCACAAGCACAGAAACACTTTGCGGCGATCTGCGGGAAGGGAATGGAACCGACTCCGGAGGAGGTCGTGCGGTATTTGTGCATGCTTGTCGTGCAGCAGCTCTCATAACAGAATCCCCCCGATCTGAAAGATCGGGGGGATGTTTCATCCGTTTCAGCGCTGCTTATTCCGCAAGCAGCCTTTTTTTCATCATGGCAAGATCAAATCCGTCGATCCTGAGATCCTGATTCAGATCTGCATTCTGCCAGCAGGTCAGCTCTGCCTGCCCCAGCAGGTATTTCTGCATCTGAATGGTATCCAGAACGGATAGACCGCCATCCAGATCACAGTCGCCGGGATTCGGGTAAATGACGTCACTTTCGGCAATTTCCGTGATCGATCCGTCGTTGCCGATCTCGTAGCACTTCACGATTTCGGAGAGGATATCCTCCTCCCAGGAGCGTTTTTCCGTAAAAGTCATTTTGACGGTTCCGGAAATGAAGGGGCGATAAACCTTGAGCGTGTTTGTAGCACCGCCGTCAAGCAGTTCAACGGTCTTACGGCTGATGGTATACTCCGTGATCAGCTCCGCTTTGCCGATGCCGTCCTGCTCGGTATAGAGCTGGTAACCGCCGTCACATGCAACATGATCGCAGTATACGATATAGCCGTTTACGATGTTCACGCCCTTGTGCGCCGCATAGAATTCCTGCCATTCAGCATCGCTGTCGGGCAGCCATGCACTGAGATCGGTCTGTGTGATCGTACCGTCTTCTGCAATGTCAAAATGCATGACGCCATAGGGATTGGTCAGACCGAAACCTGCCACCCAGTCAAGACTGAGCGTGCCGGCGGATGTCGGTTTGTAGACATACACCTCATACCGGAAGGAAGCTTCTACATCGTCAATTGCATACTCCGAAATTCCCAGCGTTTCAAGCTCCTGCAGATATGCCTCATACGCTTCGTAATCCGCTTCCTCCGGTTTTTCCGGCAGTACGAATTCATAGATTTCCTGTGAGAGCAGCTCGTATTCTGCGGTGCTGGTGCTTGCGTCAATGGCATAATCATCCTTGTAGAGCTGTTCCAGACGTACGCAGCAAATCAGACCATCTGCGACACGATGCTTTCCATAGGTGTTGTTGAATTCTATCGCTTCTGTAAAGTTCTGCGGAATCCAGTCGGGGAGTGCGGTGGGTTCATCATGATTGACCGTCCCGTCAAAATGACCATCTTCACTGACATTCAGATTCCAGTAGATTGTTCCTATCTCTGTCTGAGTGTAAGGATTGATTTCCGTACCTTTGACACAGACTGTGCCTGCACTTTCGGCGGTGATCAGGCAGTAGGTATTTGCATAGTTTTCCTCATAGGAAATCGATTCGAAGTAGGAATCGCTCATGTATGTTACATCTGCCGTACCGCTGATTTCCCATTCCATATAATCGGGATCAATGCAGCAGCCATCAATCTGTACCATCAGGTCAAAAGTGAGCAGTACCTGATTGCCGGAGAACATGATGGAATCTGCTGCATTGACTGCATCATAGTCCGTGGTGTAGTCCATGAGGTTAACGTTGTCTTCTGCTGTAACAGTTCCAGCCGGGATTGCCGATATCCAGCACATAGCCGCCAATGTCACAGCGATCCATTTCATTTTCATAATACGACCTCCTTTTCGCAGTAAAGCGGCATTCTTTCTACCTTTATCATAGCACAGAAGCGGCGCCATGTCAAGAGCAAAAGGAAAGTTTGATATCCACTTGACATTTCCTTCCGGATGCAATATAATAGTTGTAATAAAATGCGACTCTCAGATCAAACAAGGCATACGCTGCTGCGCTTGCAATCCGGTGGGCATGAGGAAAGGGGAAAGCGCGATGAAGAAATTATTTGTGAAAAGCGAAATCTGGTTTGCGGTGATGTGGATCATCATTTATGTGGTGGGTTTCAGCACGGCGGACAGTATTTCCGAAAGCATCGGAATACCGAAGCTTGTAACAGCGATATTTGCGCCGGCGATTTCGGCGGTACTGTTCTGCTTTGTGAAAAGGAATGATCTGATGCAATATTTCGGACTTTGCCGCATGCAGGGAAGCGGCAGGAAATTCCTGTACTTTCTCCCTCTGCTGCTGATCTCCTCCGTTAATTTCTGGAACGGCATAACCTGCAAGGCACCCGTTTTCGAAGCGATCCTGTTCATCATCTCCATGATCTGTGTGGGCTTTCTGGAGGAGCTGATTTTCAGAGGCTTTCTGTTCAAGGCAATGTGCAGGGATAATGTAAAAACCGCAATCGTGGTTTCTTCTCTGACATTCGGCTTCGGGCATATTGTGAATCTGCTGTGTGGTGCGGATCTGGCAGAAACTCTCTGTCAGCTGATCTATGCCAGTGCCATCGGCTTTTGCTTCACAGTGCTGTTCTATGTTGGCAAGAGTATCATCCCCTGCATCATCGTCCATGCTGTTGTCAACAGCACGAGCATATTGGGGATAGAGGGAAATATGATGCTGGGTATTATCAGCACGGTGGTCATAACCGTGGTCAGTGTTGCTTATGGCGTGTATCTTCTGCGGTGCATGCCCAAAGAACCCATGGTATCGTAATGAAACATCCCCATCGGAGACATGATCCGATGGGGATATGTTTGATCAATCTGCTGTAAATAGGATGGTCATCCTTACGACCTTCCTGTGCGTTCATATCCGGCTCTCCTTTCCTGAATTTCAGAAGCTTCTGTTTATATAGTGCAGAAAATTTCATTTGGTTAGGGCAAATCCAAAATATGCCTGAAATTTTTATGCAAACCATCACTTTTTTGATACAAAGCTTCATTGCATTCTGATCAAAAATAAGATATACTAGAGGTACAATAAATATCAAATCATATGATTTGGGGGAACAGCGATGAAAAAACGATTGCAGGCAGCTGCGCTTGCTGCATTGATGTGCAGCAGCATGATTTGTGCATTCCCATTTGGTACGGATGCAGCGGACACTGTCTATGAATTTGAAAACGGCACGATTTATAATACCGGCGACAACGTCACGGAAGCCGTCACTCTCACCGGCGCTTCCGGCGGTAAGGCAGTCAGCCTGCTGGATTCCGGCGATTCTGTAACACTTGAAGTCAATGCACCTGCGGACGGCAGATATACCTTAGCCATCCGCTACAGCCAGCCCTATGATGAAGCCGGAAAATACCAGAATGTGCTGGTGAACGGCACGGAAACCGGACAGATGCTCTGCGCCCATACCGCAGAAAATGCGTTCCGGACTGCGGAAGTATCCGCCAATCTCAAAAAGGGTAAGAATACCGTCACCATCGAAGCATCATGGGGATGGAGTTATCTTGACAGCCTGACTGTGAAGGAAGCATCCTCCTTTGCAGGTATGGCGGCAAACCCTGTCATCAGCCGGAACGTTCCTGCCTATTCGGGCAGCACATCCGCATCCTCCGGCAACGATGCGCACTATTATTCGTTCTGGACATCCTCCGGTCAGGATTATCTCGCCTATGATCTCTCTTCCGTACCGGCGTCGCAGAGAAAACAGGTTATCGCTGTCTGGTACAATGGCAGCACCTTCGATCAGGTTGGCAGCTATGCAAGCTGCAGTGCGATTCCGGTGGATTATACGATCGAAGTCAATGCCGCTGCGGGCGGCAGTTATCCCGCATCCGGCTGGAAGACTGTCAAAACCGTACAGGGCAACGGACTTGCATCACGCCAGCATCTCGTGGATCTGGAGGGCTATAACTGGATCCGTATCAACGTGACAAAGGGATATGGCAATGAGATCAGCATGAATTTCGACGTTCATGACGTGTCTGCAGGCGTGACCGACAGCTGGATCTTCTTCGGCGATTCCATCACCGCAGGCAGCATGGTCAACAGCTACGGCACGGGATATGCCACCAGAGTCAGCCAGATCGACAGCAATTATTTCCCGATACAGGAAAACGGCGGTATCGGCGGCATTTCCAGTTATCATGGCAGTGATAATATTGAGGAATGGCTTGCCGACAGCCCCGTAAAATACGTCAGCATTGCCTATGGCACAAATGATGCATGGGGCAATAACGGGGGTGCGGACAGATATTATGAATCCACCAAGTACATGATTGATACTGTCCTTGCAAAGGGAAAGATCCCCGTACTTCCGACCATTCCCTATGCGACCAATACCGATGTGAATTCCTATCTGGATCTGTACAACGGCAAGATTGCGCAGCTGTATGCGGAATACGGCGACAAGGTGCTGCACGGTCCGGATTTCTACAGCTTCTTCAAGACAAATCCCCAGTACCTGAGTGATGACGGCGTACATCCGAATTTCGAGGGCTATGAAGCCATGCGCCAACTCTGGGCGGAAACGATGTACGAAACCGTCTATACCAAGGCATCCTCCTCTGCCGATGCATCCCTCAGGGGTGATGTCAATACGGATGGCACCGTGGATGCAGCGGATGTTGCGGCACTGCAGGACTACATCCTGACAACGGGTACGCTCACTTTTGCACAGTGCGGAAATGCTGATCTCTGCGAAGACGGCATTGTGAACAGCTTCGATCTTGCGGCACTCAAACGCTATGTGCGCACCGCATCCGATACGCCGGAACCGCCTGAAACACCGGCATTCTCCGCATTCTATGAAGCGGAAGATGCAAAGCTCGCCGGCGGGAACCAGATTATCAATGATTCCTCCGCATCCGGCGGCAAGGCGGTCGGTAATTTCGGTGACAGCAGCGATATCCTGACCTTTACCGTGGATATCCCTACGGGCGGCAGCTACAAGCTGATTCTGAATGCGATGGGTCTGGGCGGTGAAAAGGAAAACAATATCCTCGTTGACGGTACTCCGGCAGGCACTTTCAAGAGCCCGTCCGGCGGCTATACAGAAGCCATCGTCCGCAGAGTGATGCTGACCGCAGGCAAGCATACCATCACTGTTACACCGACCTGGGGATGGATTCAGCTGGACAGCCTGAAGATCGAACAGGACGAAGTGATTTCCGATACGGTCTACAATGTGGAAAATAAGCTCATCAATCCGAATGCGACGGAAAACACCAAGAAGCTGTTCCGCTATCTCTGCGAAAGCTACGGAAATGTGACTCTTTCCGGACAGGTCTGCAACGATGGTCTGGACGGCGATGAGTTCAAGGCGATCTATGAGGCAACCGGAAAATATCCCGCCATCGTGGGACTGGATATGATGGATTATACGCCCTCGAGAACCGCACTCGGTGCCAATTCCTATGCCGTGGATACGGCGATCAATTTCCATAATAGTGGCGGCATTGTGACATTCTGCTGGCACTGGAATGCCCCGACGGAATATCTCCTTGACGGCAACGATGCGAACGGTTCGCCCCGCTGGTGGAGCGGATTTTCCACAACCAATACTACCTTTGACATTGCAGCGGTGATGAACGGTTCCGACCCGAACGGCAAGGCACTGATCGACAGGGATATTGCTGAAATTGCAAAGCAGCTGCATCGCATGGAGGATGCCGGTATTCCGGTGCTGTGGAGACCCCTGCATGAAGCCTCCGGCGGCTGGTTCTGGTGGGGGGCAAAGGGTCCGGATGCCTATAAGAAATTCTGGGTATATCTGTACGAAGAGCTGACCTACACCTATGGCTGCAACAATCTGATCTGGGTATGGAACGGACAGCATGCGGACTGGTATCCGGGTGACGAGTATGTGGATGTCATCGGCGAGGATATCTATGCAGGTGAGCGTGTATATTCTGCACAGAATGCAAAATTCTCCGAACTGCTGGAATATCCGGATACGAATAAGATCATCGCCTTGACGGAAAACGGCACGGTGCCGGATATTGACAATATCGTGGCAGCCAATTCCCATTGGGCATGGTTTGGTACATGGTGCGGCGATTTCGTCACAAAAAACGGCAAGTACAATGACCAGTATACAGAAGCCACCATCATGAAAAAGACCTATCAGAGTGAATATGTCATCACGCTCGATGAACTTCCCGATCTCTATTAATGTCAAATCCCCTCCGTTTTCCGGAGGGGATTCTTTATACGTGTTTTTTCCGATACTGCAAAGCCGTCACGCCGATCTTTTCCTTGAATTGCCGCATGAAATGGTTCTCATTGTTGTAGCCGCAATGTTCAGCAATTTCCTGCACCTTGAAATCCGTGTGTGCCAGCAGATGCATGGCTTTATTCATACGGATCGTAATGATGTCATCCTTGATGCTGGTAGAAAAGAGTTCTTTGTACAGTCTTTGCAGATGGCTTCTGCTGATACCGAGTTTTTTGGAAATATCGGAAATATTCCAGTCCGTCTGCGGCTGTGACATGATGTCCCTGCGCAGACGGTACAGAAGTTCCTTGTGTGTAACATAGTAGGTGGCAGTGATGGATTTCTTTTCTTCGAAATCCGTCAGAAGCTGCTGTACACAGCGTTCCAGTTCAGCCGGTTTCTTTCCGGAAAGCACCGCCAGCTCTGTGATCGGCCGTGGGAAATGTGCCGAATCCGGCAGAAGCAGACGGATCTCTGTTTCCAGTGCTGCAATGCAGTTTTCTGCCTGCTGTGTCAGTGCTGTTTCATTCTCTGCAGAAAGCAGAACAACAAAGGTATTCTCACCAAGTCTTGCATGGAGCTGTTCATCCGATACTTTTTTCAGTCCGGTAGCCAGAATACCTGCGGCATCGTAGGCAGTATTGGCTGATTCGCTCAGCCAGGAAATCAGCAGGGCACGATAGGAATGCTGCTGTTTCCGGAACTGATGTAGCATATCCGGCAGCTTTTCTGTGAATCCACGCTTGTTGAGCAGCCCGGTTACCGGGTCGATGGTGGTGAAAGCTTCCATCTGCTGGTGTACATAGTCAATATAGAGCCGCTTTTGCAGCAGCACCAATCCATTGGAAACCGCCTCGCACCAGCTGACGTACTGTTCACCCACCTCGATCTGTTCGGGATCTTCGTACATGGTGGCGCAGTATCCGAAGATCTGCCCCTTGCAGTGCAGGGAGGTCAGGACGAGGATACAGGGATTATGCGGCTTGGTCAGAGCGGGCAGAATTTTCGCACAAGGGAAGTGATAGCCGTTCTCCGCATTTGAACCATGCCGCTTGGAAAGCGCAAGATACATTTTCTCAGAGAAACCATGCTGACGGAACTGGTCGGGATTTTCAAAATCATGCTTCCAGTCCTCGCACAGGCAAAGATCCAGCCATTTCCAGCCACGGAGGATATGTCCCACACGATCCGTTTCCTGAATCAGTGCTTCCATGGATTCTGCATCAGCCAGTCGATTGATGATGTCCGTTGCAATATATGTTCTGTCGGCTGTGCGTGTCAGATGCTTCACCGCAAGCCGCTCCAGAGAGGGAATAATACCGTTGATATCGGCAGCCCTGTCATAGCTGCAGCCGCAGGATCTGCCGATCCGGAGCTGCTGTACGGGGCTGATCGCTGTGCAGGTTTCGCTGCGCATCATTTCATAAAGCCTGCATACCGCATCCGCACCGAACTGACGATCTCTGCCGGAAATTGTTGTGATCTGCGGATTATGCATGAGGGCGAACCAGGATCCGTCATAGCCCGTGACGGCAATCTCTTCCGGTACACGGATGCCGCCGTGCATGAGCGTTTTGCAGAAGGGGATCGCCATGGAATCGCTTAAAGTGACTACGCCGTCGGGACGAGGGATGCTTCCGTTCACGATCTTCTGTGCATATTCGATTGGAGCGTCATGCCAGTACCAGCCGTAATGAATACTGTGCTCATTCAAGGGCAGTCCTGCATCCTGCATTGCATCCAGGAATCCCTGCAGGCGTTCCTGCGAGGATTCGTGCTCGGGGATGCCGGCGATACAGTACAGCTTTTTGCATCCGTGTTCCTCGATAAGGTGCTTGGTGATCTGATACACACCGTCGTGCTGGGCGGCGTTCAGATGGGCAAAACCATCGCAGTGCATACCGAGCGTGAGTACAGGGACATCCGTCTGTTTCAGATAGCCGATGATTCTGGCGATCACATTGGGATTGCGGAAACGTTCACCTGCAAAAAGAATGCCGTCAAGCTGATGCTGGCAGACGAGGGAGTAGATATTTTCCAGTCCGTCGGTATAGTAATCCTGCTGAAATTCCGACTGTGAATTGAAAATGCCCGTATAGACGATCACATCATAGCCAAGCTTTGCCGCCTGCATGTAAATTCCGTCAAGCAGTTCATAGTCAAGCGGATCTGCGATTTCCGGTATCATTACGCCGATTTTTCCGATTGCTTCCATGATGCGTCTCCTTTCTGCAGTGATTCTTATTGCAATTATACCATATCTGATTTGCAAATGTCAAACGCTTTGAGATAAAATGCAATTTTTTTTGGACAAATCTGCATTCACTTTTGTGTCCGTCTGCGGTATGATAAAGACAGAAGAGATGATACCCTTGTAAGGAGGAAGATCCATGAAACGAGCAATTTCTGCAATTCTGACAGCAGCATTGGTTCTGCAAAGCAGCACGCTGCTGCACCTGCAAAGCCGTGCCGCAGATACGGTCTATGAGTTTGAAAACGGGACCATTCATGATGCCGGCGATAATGTAACGGAAGTCGTAACCCTTACCGGTGCATCCGGCGGCAAAGCAGTCAGTCTGCTGGATTCCGGAGATTCGGTGACGCTTTCCGTCAATGCCCCTGCAAGCGGCAGATATACGCTTTCCATCCGCTACTGCCAGCCCTATGATGAAGCCGGAAAATACCAGAATGTGCTGGTGAACGGCGAGAATATCGGGCAGCTGTTCTGTGCCTATACGGGTGATGCGGTCTTTTCCACTGCCGATATTACCGCAAATCTCAAGGAGGGAAACAACACTGTGACGATGGAAGCTTCCTGGGGATGGAGCTATCTTGACTCCCTGATACTGTCGGAAGGGAAAAGCATCGGCAATGCCGGCAGCGGCATTCTTTCCAATCCGAATGCCTCCGCACAGACACAGTCCCTCTACAGCTTCCTGTGCGACACCTACGGAAATTACGTCATCTCCGGTCAGCAGGAATCCACATGGATGGGCAGCGTCGATTATGAGATGAACATCATCAAAAATGCAAGCGGAAAGCTCCCCGTCCTGCGTGGACTCGATTATATGGGCGATGATTTCAGCGGTGTCAACCAGCGTTCCAAGGACTGGTATCAGAAGGGCGGCATCGTGGAGATCTGCTGGCACTGCGGCAGCGATTTTTCCGGCAGCCATACCGAATCGCTTGAAACTGACCTCAACTGGGATCTTGCATTGACCCCCGGCACCAACGAATACAACGCCCTGATCGCCGGTATGGATAAAGCGGCAAAGGCGCTGCAGGAGCTGGAGGACGCCGGTATCCCCGTACTCTGGAGACCGTTCCACGAGTTTGACGGACAGTGGTTCTGGTGGGGCAAGGGCGGTGCCGAGAATTTCAAGAAGCTCTGGCAGATCATGTACAACCGCTATACGAATGACTGGGGACTGGACAACCTGATCTGGGTGCTGGGTTACAGCGGCGAAACAAAGGATGGCTGGTATCCGGGTGATGAATATGTGGATATTGTTGGTGCGGATACCTATGTGGACCATACAAATTCCCTGCTCCCGATGTACCAGAACACCGCAAGTATTGCGAATAAACCCGTATGCCTGCACGAAAACGGACCGATTCCGGATCCGGATAAAATGGCATCGGACGGTGCGGACTGGCTGTGGTTCATGACATGGCACACGTCTTTTGTGGACAGCCATGATATCAATACTGCAAGCTATCTGAACCATGTCTACAACAGCGAACATGTCCTCACACTGGACGAGATCCCGGATATTTACCATTACAGCAGCGCACCTGACAACGAAGCCACCGAAACACGCAAAGGCGATGCGAATCTGGATGGTACCGTGAATACAGCGGATGTGGTACTTCTGCAGAAGTATCTGCTGAACCTTGAAACCCTGACTCAGCAGCAGCTGACCAATGCAGATCTCAAGGAGGATGGCATTGTGAATGCATTTGATCTGGCAGTTCTGAAGCGAAAGCTTCTGGAGCAAAGTATTGCCTCTTCGCTCACACCGTCAGAATATATGAACAGCATCCGCAGTACGGTTTCCGAACGGCTGCCTGTCGGTGCAGATGCTGTGACAAACGGCGTGGATTACGGCAGCCTGCAAACATATACCTACTATTCCACCACAAGGGAACGTCAGACGAACGTGAATGTCCTGCTTCCTGCCGGCTACAATGAAAACGAGGAGTACCCCGTTCTGTACATGCTGCATGGCTACTGGGATAATGAAAATTCGCTGGCGGATGCCGATATGGGCTTGCAGACGATTCTGGGAAATCTCACTGCAAAGGGCGAAGCAGAAAAGATGATCGTCGTATTCCCGTACATCTACACGAGCAAAACAATGCCCTACTGCACGGCAATGGATCTGGAAAATTCCCTGAACTATGATAATTTCATCAATGATCTGACTGCCGACCTGATCCCCTATATTGAAAACACATTCTCCGTTGCCAAGGGACGTGAGAACCGTGCAATCAGCGGTTTTTCGATGGGCGGCAGAGAATCGCTCTTCATCGGCATTACACGTTCCGATCTGTTCGGATATGTGGGCGCAGTTGCCCCTGCACCGGGACTGACACCGGGATGGGATCTTTCCTCACATCCGGGACAGCTTTCGGAAAATGAGCTTGTCTTTGACAAGGCTAAGGGCGAGCCTTGGCTGGTGCTTCTCAGTGGTGCGGTGAATGATTATGTGGTGGGCACACAGCCGGAACAGTACCACAATCTGTTCAATACAAACGGTGTTGCTCATATCTGGAATTCCCTGCCCGACGGCGGACATGATGGAAGCAGCATCCGCCCGCATTTCTACAATTTTGTAAGATATATTTTTAAAGTGGAGTAAAGTATTGTGACAAAACCGCACCGAATTTTATCGGTGCGGTTTTTGTTTTGTACAAAATGCGATGTTTTTGGGATATAATTGCATTGCCTGATGAAGGATGGACTGATATAATGATATCAGAAGATATCAGTTTCGGGTATTACAAACTGACAGGAGGTTCGATTATGAAATTCAAAAAACTCATATCCGCACTAACCGCAAGCTGTCTGCTGCTGGGATGCACCGCCATGCTTCCTTCTTCGGCAGCAAACTATTCCAGAGCATCCGTTCATGACCCATCCATCGTGAAGCTGCAGGACGGCAGCTACTACATCATCGGTTCGCATCTGGGTGCAGCACGGTCAAATGATCTGGGAAACTGGACGGCAGCAGCCAATTCCAACCTCGGTTCGACGAACACTACATTCTTCAGGAATATCTACGCCGATCTTGCAATTCCGGAAAAATGGTCAAATACGACAAATGGTTATAATCTTGCCGGAAATATGTGGGCGCCTGACATCATTTACAACGAAGCAATGGGCAAATACTGCATGTATCTGAGTGTCAACGGTCAGGTATGGAATTCCTCCATCGTTCTGTGTACTGCAGACAATATCGACGGCCCGTACACCTATCAGGGCACGATCGTCTATTCCGGTTTTACCAACAAATCCGTGAACAATGTCAAGGACACCGATGTACCAAAAGTATTGGGCAATAACCCTGACATCAGCCGCTACCTCGGCGGCGATGGCTCATGGAATGCCGCATACGGCACAAATGCCATTGATCCGGCAGTGTTCTACGATGAAGAGGGCGATCTCTGGATGGTCTACGGTTCCTGGTTCGGCGGTCTGTATATGCTCGAACTTGATGAACAGACCGGTCTGCGTGACTACAATGTGAAATATGAGACAATTGCCAATGTATCCGATGCCTACATGGGCAAAAAGGCTGCCGGCGGTAATTATGTTTCCGGCGAAGGTCCGTACATCGAATACATGAAAGCACCCGGCAGCAACAAGGGTTACTATTATCTGTTTGTATCCTATGGCTTCTTCAATTCCAACGGCGGGTACAATATGCGGATTTTCCGCAGCGAATCGCCGGACGGACCGTATGTGGACCAGAACGGCAACAGTGCGATTTTCCCGAGGGGCGGCGATAATATCGGCGGTACGGTTGGTGAGCGTCTGATGAGCAATTACCAGTGGGACTGCAATGACCGTCCGTTCAAGGCGCAGGGACACAATTCCGTGCTGATGGATGATGACGGCAAGCTGTTTGTGATCTATCATACCAAGTTCGATGATCCCTATGGATTCCATGAGGTGCGTGTGCACCAGATGGTCATGAATGAGGACGGCTGGCCGACAGCGGCAGCTTATGAATACACGGGTGAGACCCTCTCCGAAACCGGACATACCCTCGAAGCGGTAACGGGTGAATATGAGTTCATTTTCCATACGCTGAATCAGGCGTTTGTCAATGAACAGAGTGCGGATGTGGAGCGCTCCAAGGACATTGTTCTGCATGAAAATGGCACAATTACCGGCGATATTACCGGTACATGGACGATGCGTGACGGTGCTCCGGAAATGACTCTCTCTTTTGGCGGTGTGACCTATAAGGGAAGCTTCCTTGTGCAGGCGGACGAATCCTCTGCCATGACGCAGAAAATGACCTTTACCGCAACGGGCAATAACACCTGCGTCTGGGGTAGTAAGAAAAGTGCCTACAAGGCATCCGAGGATGTGGTGAATCTCCTCAATCCCGACAGCAGCCTTGTTTATGCTCCCGATTCTGCTAGCGGCTTTGGCGAAACCGTAACGCTTTGTGACACAAAGCTGCTCAGCGGCGTGAGCTATTCTATCACCAGCAAGCACAGCGGCAAGGTATTGGATATCGACGGCGATAATGTGCAGCAGTGGACACGCAATGGCAAAAATACGCAGGAATGGCGCATCGTAGCGGAAGAGAACGGCTACTGCCGCATTGTCTCCATGACGGACGAAAGCAAGTGCATTGCAGTTGCGGATAATTCCGCAGAGGATGGAATCAATGTGGAATTGCAGCGGTACACAGGTGCAGACAATCAGCTCTGGAAGCTTGTACAGAATGGAAGCTATTACGGTATCGTTTCCAAGTGCTCCGGCGATGCGTCCGGTCTGGATGTTTACGACTGGTCAACAGAGGACGGCGGCAATATCAACCAGTGGGATTACTGGGGCGGCGACTGCCAGCTCTGGAGAATTGCTGCGGTTCATCCGGCGGTTCCGGATGGCGACTATACCATCCGCAATCTCAACAGCGGTCTGTTCCTTGCCGATGACAATGGCAACGTGGTGCAGAATACTGCCGAAACATGGACGTTTACAAAGCAGAACGACGGAACCTACACCGTACAGGC
>JAZPZJ010000080.1:0-11934 GCA_045544635.1 Oscillospiraceae bacterium | reverse complement strand
AGCACCGTCCCGATCAGGAGATCCTGATCCGTGGTACGGCGTATACGGCGTGGGATTATGATGTTGGCGAGGATGTGTCCGTGGGCAGCTGCGGAACGGAATATGCGCAGGAAAATAAGGATGATGTCCTGATCTGGAATGCGTCGGACGGCAGCGTGACATACACGCTTGATGTGCCCGAAACCGGCGTATACTGCATGGAATTGTCCTATCTGCCGATCCCGTCCAATATGGCGAATATCGAATTCAGCATTCTCATTGACGGGAAAACGCCCTATGATACGGCATCCCGTGCAACCCTGAATAAGGTTTATGTCAATGACGGCGAGATTGAACTGGATTCCCGTGGCAACCAGGTTCGTCCTGCACAGAAACAGATCGGCATGTGGAAAACCACACCGCTGATGGATGTAGACGGTCTGTTCAATGATCCGCTGCTCTTCTATCTGGAAGAGGGCGAGCACGAACTGACGCTCGATATCACCAAGGGCTATTTTGCGCTGGAATATCTGAAGTTCTACAATCCCGATGCCCTGCCGACCTATACGGATTACAAAAACAGCGTGCAGAGCAGCGTGAGTGTTGAGAATACTCCTTCCACCCTGATCCGTATTGAGGGCGAGAATGCGGCATATAAGAGCGACTCCACACTGTATCCGACAGCGGATAATTCCAGCTATCTGGCATCCCCGTCCAATCCTGCCAAGACCGTGTACAACACCATTGGTTCCGGCAACTGGACAAAAGCGATGCAGACCATCACCTGGGAGATCCCTGCAGAAGAGCTGACAAGTGACGGCTGGTATAAGATCGGCATCAAGGCACGGCAGTCCGCAATGCGTGGTTTCTACTCCAACCGCCGCATCTATGTGGACGGCGAGGTGCTCTGCGAAGAGATGAATCAGCTCAAGTGCTACTACGATACGGAGTGGCAGGTCATTTCTCCTTCCGACGAAAACGAAGAGGAGATCTATGTTTATCTTGAAGGCGGCAAGGATCATACCATTGCGATGGAGGTTATGCCCGGTGAGATCGGTGAGTCCATGCGTGTGCTGGATGCCGCTGTACTGGACATTAATACGTATTACCGCAAGATCCTGATGATCACAGGCCCCTCCCCCGATAAATATACCGATTATTATGTACATGAGAAGATCCCGGAGCTGCTCGATGAGTTCAAGCGCCTCTCTGCGGATCTTAAGCAGATCAAAACGAATATCGAGACACTTGCGGGTTCGGAAGGTTCCGAGGCTGCAGCTCTCGAAAGAATGTATCTGGTTCTGGACAACTGCGTGGATGAACCGCTGAAGATTCCGGATTACCAGTCCCAGATCAAGGATAATATCACAGCGCTTTCCGCATGGATGTATGACTATCGTGGTCAGCCCCTCGAGGTCGATTACATTGAGATCGCATCTGCGGATCAGGAATTCTCCAGCACCAAGGAAAAATTCTTCAAGTCACTGGGCTTCAGCTGGCAGCGCTTCTACAGCTCCTTCTTTGAGGATTACACCAATCTTTCCGATGATACCGGTGAGGATGCCATCAATGTCTGGGTCAGCCTTGGCCGTGACCAGGCAATGGTAGTCAAGTCCCTCGTGGATTCTGAATTTACACCGAACCATGATGCCAATGTTTCCGTCAATCTCGTTGTCGGCGGCGTTGTGGAGGCAACCCTTGCAGGCAAGGGCCCCGACGTGGCACTCTTCCTTGGCGGCGAATTCCCTGTTAACCTTGCAGCAAGAAATCTGCTCGTGGATATGAAGGCAGAGTATGCGGATTACGAGGAGGTCGCATCCCGCTTCCAGCAGTATGCGGCAACCCCCTATACTTATGAAGACGGCGTTTACGGCGTACCGCTGACCCAGAGCTGGGCAATGATGTTCTATCGTAAGGACATTCTCTCCGAAATGGGCTATGCAGGTCCTCCGGAGACATGGGATGATGTCATTGACATGCTCCCGGCGCTCCAGAGAAATTACATGTACATGGGTCTGGTTCTGCCTGTCGTTTCCGGTGTGAATGCGACGATTTCCGCCGCAACAGAATCCGGTCACACCTTTGCAGCACTGATGCTGCAGCAGGACATGAGCTATTATAATGAAGATCTGACCATGACGAACTTCGAGAGCATCGAAGCGGTTCAGGCGTTTGAGCAGTGGACGGATCTGTATACAAAGTACGGCTTTGAACAGAGCTATGACGGCTTCAGCCGTTTCCGTACCGGTGAGTATCCGATCGTTATTTCCGACTATTCCTTCTTCAATCAGCTCACTGTTGCATCCCCCGAGATCAAGGGCCTTTGGGATTTCACACAGATTCCCGGCACAATGCTGGAAGATGGTACAGTTTCCCATGCGGTCAACTCCACTTCCTCCGGCGCAGTGATCTTTAATAAGTGCAAGGATAAGGAAGGTGCGTGGGAGTTCATCAAGTGGTTTACTTCTGCAGATGTGCAGGTTGCATACGGCACCCAGATCGAGGGTCTGCTTGGTCAGCTCGGACGTTATACACCTGCCAATACCGAGGCACTCCAGCAGCTTTCCTGGTCGAAGGATGAACAGGCAACTCTGCTCAAGGCACAGAGTGAGCTGCGGGAAATTCCGATCATTCCTGCATCCTATGCAGTCACAAGAAATATCATGAATGCATTCCGTGAAACGGTCAACAATTCCGAGAATCCCCGTGACACGCTGCTGTGGTACAACCGTGACATCAACACGGAAATTACCAGAAAGCGTGAGAATCTCGGACTGGAGACCAAGTAACAGGAAGCGCAGAATCTGCGCTTTTGGAGGAGTCAAAACAAATTAATGTAAGGAGGGGTTTCATTTGGATAGTGCTGCTATCGGAAAACGCAGCAAAGCGGAAAACAGACGTCTGATCTGGCTGCAGATGAAACAGAACAAGGAATGCTATCTCATGATGGCACCGTTCATGCTGGTATTTTTGGTCTTTACGATCATTCCCGTTGTCATGTCCCTGCCGATGGGCTTTACGGACTTTGACATGGTACAGCTCCCGAAATTCGTGGGTCTGTCCAATTATACAACACTGTTCCTGAACGACAGTATCTTCGTTCAGTCCATCAGAGTCACACTGGTATTCGCCATTTTCACCGGTCCCCTGAGCTATGTGCTCTGCTTCCTGCTGGCGTGGCTCATCAATGAGCTGCACCCGAAGCTCAAGACCATCTTCACCCTGATCTTCTACGCACCGTCCATGGCAAATGTCTACACGGTGTGGCAGCTGATCTTCAGCGGTGGCTCCTATGGTTACCTCAACTCCGTGCTGCTGAATCTGGGCATTATCACATCCCCGATCCAGTGGCTGACCGACGGTGCCTATGTTCTGGGCGTGACCATCGTGGTACAGCTCTGGCTGTCCCTCGGTGCGGGCTTCCTGTCCCTGCGTGCGGGCTTCCAGAATATCGACCGCTCCCAGTATGAGGCTGGTGCGATCGAGGGCATTAAGAATCGTTGGCAGGAGCTGATCTTTATCACCATCCCGTCCATGGGTCCGCAGCTGATGTTCGCTGCTGTAATGCAGATCGTCAGCTCCTTCACCGCAGGCACCGTTGCACAGAGCCTTGTCGGTTTCCCGAGTACGGACTATAAGGCGCACACCATTATGACCCATGCCTACGACTACGGCTGGGTACGTTATGAGATGGGCTATGCATCCGCAATTTGTATGGTACTGTTTATTGCCATGTTCCTGGTCAATAAACTCATCAGTAAAGTGCTGAGCAAGTACATGGACTAAGGAGGCAGAAGAATGACTGATACCAATAAACTGAAGGCCTCCAATAAACAGGCTGGTAAAAAAATCGGCGGAACGATCGGAATTTTCCTGTTCCTGACCGTGCTGGGTCTGTTCATGGCGCTGCCGATCTATCTGGCGTGCGTTATGTCCATCAAGCCCGTGCATGAGCTGTTCGTGTTCCCGCCGAAGCTCTATGTCATTGACCCGACGCTTGACAATTTCCGGGATATGTTCCAGACACTTTCCGATATGTGGGTGCCGTTCTCCCGTTATGTGTTCAACAGCGTATTCGTGACAGTGTGTGTTACCGTTGCGCAGTGCGTCTTTGCGTCCATGGCAGCGTTTGTACTGGCAAAGTGCAAATTCCCGGGCAACAAGCTGATGAACAACATCATCGTTGTATCCCTGCTGTACCAGAGCAATGTTATTTATATCATGCAGTACATTGTGATGGCACAGCTCGGTATGATCAATACCTACTGGGCACTCATTCTGCCTTCCGTTGCATCTCCGATGTGTCTGTTCCTGATGCGTCAGTCCATGACCACGATCCCGGATGCAATGATCGAGGCAGCAAAGGTGGACGGTGCAAATATGTTCACCATCTGCTGGAAGATCGTGATGCCCAACCAGAAGCCTGCGCTGATGACCATGATCATCTTTGCATTCCAGGCTGCATGGAACATCCAGGGCGGTACACTTGTTTATAAGGAATCCCTCAAGACCCTGCCCACCGTTGTACAGCAGGCAGCAAGCTCCGGTCTTGCAAGAGCCGGCGTTGCCATGGCAGCTGCTGTATTTATGCTGATCCCGCCGATCGTGATCTTCATGATGGCACAGAAGAACGTCATTGAAACCATGGCGCATTCCGGTATCAAGGATTAAGAAAGGGGAATACATATGAAGCGAAATTTCAAAAAGCTCTTTGTCATTGCCCTTGCCGGAGTGATGAGCGCAGCGTTCAGCGTGAACCTTGCCGCTTCTGCCGAGGAGCATTATGATGTATATAACTATGACCGCTGGAACGAAGCGATCCCTTCGCAGGCTGGTTATCTTGCTTCCCGTTCCGTCTCCGGACTGGATCTGGGAATCGGCGATTTTTCAGGTCCGAGTGATATTTTCCGTGATGCGTATGACCAGTTCTTCATCGTGGATACGGGCAACAACCGCATCGTTGTCACAAACAGCGATCTGACTGAGGTGGAGTTCATCCTCGATGAGTTCCGTTATGAGGACGGTACAACCACCACGCTCAAGGATCCCGAGGGCATCTATGTTGCACCCGAGACTGATCTGATCTACATTGCGGACTTCAATAATTCCCGTGTGCTCGTCTGCGATTATGACGGGAATATCACCATGGAGATCACAAAGCCCACATCCGAGCTGTTCGCTCAGGAGCTGACCTTCCTGCCGCAGCGTGTGCTTGCGGATAAGGCGGGCAATGTCTATATCGTTCTCGGTAATATTACCACCGGTGCGGCGATGTTTGACAGTGAGGGCGAATTCCAGGGCTACTATGGTGCGAATACTGTAGAGCAGACCTCCACGGTTATTGCAAACTATTTCTGGAAGATGCTCTTCACGGACGAGATGCGTTCCAAGACCTCCCGTACCGTACCGACCGGTATTACCAGCTTTGATCTGGATGATGAGGGCTTTATCTATACCTGCACCCAGTCCACCTCCCAGAAAACAGATACGGTCAAGAAGCTCAATCCTGCCGGCAAGAACCTGTTCACCGGTCTGGAAACAACATGGGGCGACTTTGAATCGGTCTGGGATGTGAACACCAGTAAGAATTACCAGTCCATGATCTGCGATATCGAGGTTGCAGATGACGGCAATATCAATTGTCTCGACCTGACCTCGGGCAGAGTTTTCCAGTACGACAAGGACGGCAATCTGCTGTTCATTTTCGGCAGTACCTCCGATCAGCTCGGCGGCTTTACCGAAGTATCCGCCATCGAATCCATTGGCAGTGAAGTGCTGGTTGTGGATACCCGTAAGAACTATATCACTGTATTTGAGGAAACAGATTTCGGCAGCATCGTCCACGAGGCGACCAACCTTTATAATGCAGGTTATTATGAGGAAGCGCTCGATCCCTGGTACAAGGTGCTGCAGTATGACGGCAACTACCGCCGTGCATTCCTGGGTATTTCTGCTGCGCTCCTCGTTGAGGGTGACTATGAGGGTTCTATGAAATATGCGAAGCTTGCGGATTCTCCGTACCGCTACAACAGAGCCTTTGAGGGCTGGCGTACAGAATTCCTGAGTGCCCATATTACGGAAATTGCTGTCGGCATCGTTGTGATCGCTGCAGCAGGCGTTGGTCTGTACTTCTTCCTGAAGAAACGGAAAAAGCAGACATCCAATGGAAAGGAGGCGTGAGCGGTATGATGGATTTGAATAACCGTCAATGGGTGAAGCATGCGGTAACGCACCCCTTTGAAGGCTTTGAGGACATGCGCTGGAAGAAAGCCGGTTCCATCAGATATGCAATTGTCATTGTTCTGCTCTGGTTTGTTGCTTCCATTTTTTATAACCGTCTCTATGGCTTCCAGTTCTATGCGGAAGCGGATAAGATGTTCAACATCATTCCCTACATCGTACAGACCATCGTGCTGTTCCTGACTTGGGTCATCGGCAACTGGGCAATCTGTACGCTGCTCGATGGTGAGGGTACCATGAAGAATATTTTCGTGTACAGTGCCTATGCGCTGGTGCCCTATATCGCAAGCATTTACCTGGATGTATTTCTGTCCCATTTTCTGATCCGGGATGAGTTCGTGTTCATTGAAGCAATCAGATATATCGGTCTTGGCTGGAGCATTGTTCTCGTCTTTTCTGCGATCAAGTCCGTACATCAGTATTCCCTGACGAAGACGGTCTTTGCGATTGTGCTGACCGTTGCTGCAATGCTGATTATGCTGTTTCTGCTGGTGCTGCTGCTCTCCCTGATGCAGCAGGTATACGTGTTTGTGTACTCCATCTATACAGAACTTGCATATCGATTGAAGGTTTAAGGAGGCGATGAGAGTATGCAGATTTTAAAGATGAAACGTGTTCTGGCATGTATGCTGGCTGCAGTGCTTGCATTGCCGATCGGCAGCATGACCGTAAACTCCGAGGGTGAGGATGAGGTGATCACCGATTCTGAATCCGCTGAGGGAGAATCCGACGACAGCAGTGCAAAGAACGTCCAGACTGTCGAGGAGATCGAAGAAGAAGTCGAAATTACCGCTGATGCGGTGACAAAGTATATGCAGTCCGTCGGTGAGATGGACGGCTATGCAGTGTATTTCAGAAGTAAGGATTACAAGGACGAGGTCGAAGCAGAATTCCTTGCCAAGGTCGGATCCGAGTATGCGGATGAGGACGAGGCAGAGGATGCAGCCGATGAGATCATCGACCAGCTCAAAAAAGCCGAGCTTGCCCTGATCGACACCGCAACCGGTGATCCCGTTGCGGTACTTGAGGAGATCGAAGATTCGATTTATCTGAGCGAAGCGGGCCGCTATCTGGTGTTCCTGAATGAAGACCTCACAAAGGTGGAAAAGATCCGCTACCGTGTCTCTACGCTCGACAGTGCGTACCTGTTCCTGACCAAGGACAAGGAAACACTGGAGCTGTATACACAGGATTATGAAGAAGTCTATGTGACCATGACGCTCGACGAACAGGATTCTGAGCAGTGTGTGTACCGCAGCAGCGACAAGCTCTGGTGGGCAGTGCTCAGTCCGGAGCAGGATCAGGCGTGGGCATGTGTGAAGAAGGTTGCCGAGAATGACAATCTGATCATGTATGTGGATGAATATACTGCAACGATCGCACTGGAAAACAAGGCAAATGGCTACATCTGGTGGTCTTCCCCCCTGAATGCCAACCGTGATACCCATGCGACCAAGATCCTCGCAACGGAGCTGCAGTCCTCCATGGTGCTGCAGTTCGGTGATACCGGTTCCCGTGCGACGACCAACCAGCGTTCCCGTGATGCAGCGGAACTGAAGGTCAAGGAGATCAGCGACGGCGTTGAGATCACTTATTCCTATGACAAGTGCGGCATCACAATCCCCGTAACCTACAAGCTGGCAGAGGATCACCTTGAAACCAGCGTGGACTGCCAGAAAATCAAGGAGTCCCAGTTCGATGCGGGCAAGGTGGCAACACAGATCACACTGCTCGGCAGCTTTGGTGCCGGTGCATCGGATGAGGAAGGTTATTTTGTACTTCCCGATGGCTGCGGCGCACTTGTGAATTTCAATAACGGCAAGACCACTGCCAGAACCTATGCACAGGAAGTCTATGGCAGAGACATCACGACCATCCAGAATCTCAAACCCGCTGTGACCGAGAAGCTCCTGATGCCGGTTTACGGCATTGTCAAGGACGGCAACGCAATGGCAGTTGTCATTGATGAGGGCGACGGCAATGCAACGCTCAATACCAGCGTCAGCATCCAGTCCCTGAGCAGCTACAATATCTGTAACTTCTCCTTCCGTCTGCGTGGTTCCGATACCTTCGTGATGGCAGGCAATAACGGCGGTTCCCTGACTGTGTTTGAGGAAGGTCCGATCAAGACGGAGAAGATCACGCTGCGTTATTATCCGATCGCTAAGGATGATGTGGACTATGTGGATATTGCAGAAGTATACCGCAATTATCTGCTGGAGGACGGCGGCGTCAAGAAGAATGCCAAGGCGGACACCACGGAAATGTACCTCGATCTTTACGGCGGTACGATGAAGGCACGTTCGGTGCTCGGTATCCCGATCACGATGAAGACCTCCATGACAAGCTTTGATGAGGCGCAGGAGATCGTCAGCGGTCTGGTCGATTATGGTGTGGATGATATGGTCGTTGTTTACAATAACTGGACCAATGAAGGGATCTCCGGTAAGGTCGATAACAAGGCAAAGCCCTCCGGTACACTCGGCGGAAGCGGTGCATTCAATGACCTGACCGACTATCTTGCAGAACAGGATATTGCCTTCTATCCGTCCGTCAACAACAAGGTGTTCAAGTCCGGCAACGGCTTCTACGCCTTCACCGATACCACGATCCGTATTTCCGGTTCCTACTCCAGACAGCTGACCTATAATCTGTCCTATGGCGTGCAGGATTCTTCGGTAAAAACCAAGTCCCTCCTGTCACCCGGAACCTTTACAGATCTCTACAATAAGCTGGCACAGCGCTACAGCCGCAAGGGGCTGACCGGTGTGTCCCTCGGCGATATGACCTCCACGCTGTACGGCGATTACGGCAAGGTGGAAATGTCCCGTGACGATACAATGACAGCGCTGCAGGAATCCTATCAGGCGATCAATACTGCCGGGGTTTCCATTCTGGCAGACACCTGCGCAGCCTATGCATTCCCCTATGCAGAGCGCATTTCGGATGTTCCGCTGCAGTCGAGCGGATTTGACCTGTTTGATGCGGATATCCCGTTCTATCAGATCGTAATGCACGGAATCATTCCGTATTCCGGTACGGCGATCAACGGCAGTGCGGACAGCGACAATGCATTCCTGACCTCCGTTGCAACCGGCTGCAATCCGGCATATGATATGATCTATGCCGAGGCAAGCGACCTGAAGGATACCGAACTGGATACCTATTTCTATTCGCATTATGCGTTCTGGCAGGAAACTGCTGCAGGGCAGTATCGCCTTGCATCGGAGATCCTCTCCGGCGTCAGCGATCAGGTGATCACGGACTATACCCGTGACGGCGATGTTTCGATCACAGTTTATGAGGACGGCACACAGGTGATTGTGGACTATGAAGCAGAAACCATCACTGTGGATGGTACGGAATACCGACTGGCGGATGCGTCAGCGAAGAAAGGGGAGTGAGCGTACAGATGAAATCACAGAAAAAGCAGGGCGGATTCCTGAAAAATCTGCCTTATGAAAAGCGCAAGGGTCTGTACGGCTACGGATTCATTGCCCTCTGGCTGATCGGCACGCTGATCTTTTTCCTCTATCCGCTTGCCAATTCTCTGGCATACTCCTTCATGGATGTAAAGCCGGAAAAGGGCGGCATGGTTGGTACATGGGTTGGCATCGAAAACTATAAGTATGTATTCACAGGCGACCAGCATTACGCCAAGTATCTGGCTGCCGTGCTGCTGGAAACACTTTGGCAGACGCCGCTGATCCTGGTTTTCTCACTGTTTATTGCGGTTATTCTGAACCAGAAGTTCCGGGGCAGAGCATTTGCAAGAGCAGTCTTCTTCCTGCCCGTTATCATTGCGACCGGTCCGGTTTATAATATCATCAATGGTGATATCTCCAAGAGCGGTGCAAGCAGTGCAGGACAGTTCTCCACGATGTTCTCCACCGATCTGATGGGTGAGCTGTTCCAATTCATCGGTATCTATGGTTTGAGTGATAATATGCAGACCATGGTGGAAACCGTATCGAACAATATCTTCGGTATTGTCTGGAGTACGGGTATTCAGATCCTCATCTTCCTGGCAGCGCTGCAGAACATTCCGGTTTCCGCAAAGGAAGCGGCGCAGATGGAAGGTGCGACAGCATGGGAATATTTCTGGAAGATCACACTGCCCTATGTCAGCCCCATGATCCTGGCAAATCTGATCTTCACGGTCATCGACTCCTTCACTTCCCCCGATAACCAGGTTATGGGACGTGTACTGGAGATGCAGCGTGATTGGTACTACGGTTATGCAGCAGCGATGGCATGGATCTACTTCCTCATTGTGCTGGCAGCAGTCGGTCTTATTACCGTAATTCTGAACCGATTCATTTACTACGAAGTTGATTAAGGAGGGAAAAGCGATGGCAAAGAAAGAATTACAGCCTGCAGCAGCGGGCGAAAAGGTCATTGGCAATGGTCTCTCCAAGAAGGAAATCCAGCGACTCCATATGCAGAATATGGATAAGGAGGAGATCGCCTATCTGCGCCGCAAGGCAGCCATGGATAAGGTGTGGCCGATCATGCGGTTCCTGATCCTGTTCGGATTGTGCTTCATCATCCTTTATCCGCTGATCTATATGGTCAGCTGTGCATTCCGTGCACAGGAGGATATGAATGACCCGACCGTTATGTGGATCCCCCGTCATTTCACCCTGAAGATCATCCAGCAGACAGCAAGCGCAATGGACTTCGGTCATACACTGGCGAATACATTGTTCCTGAATATCGGCTGTTCTCTGGTACAGGTTGTGACCTGTGCGATCACGGGTTATGGCTTTGCACGATTTAAGTTCAAGTTCAAGAATCTGCTCTTCGGTCTGGTTATCATGATGATCCTTGTACCGAACCAGATCATTGCAATTCCGCAGTATATGGAATTCCGTTATTTCTTCGGTCTCCAGCCGCTGATTGAGAATGTTTTCGGTCAGTCAGCCGGTGCTGCTTTCAACCTGATTGACACGCCGTGGACAATGTATCTTCCGGCGATGACGGCAAACGGTATCCGTGCGGGTCTGATGATCTTCATCTTCCGTCAGTTCTTCAAGGGACTCCCGAAGGAACTGGAGGATGCGGCATATCTGGATGGCTGCGGTCCGTTCAAGACCTTTATCAAGGTCATGGTGCCCAATGCGGCGTCTTCCTTCTTGACTGTGTTCCTGTTCTCCGTTGTATGGTACTGGAATGACTATTATGTCAGCTCCACATTCTTTACTGAGAATTCGACCATGGCGCTGATGCTGAAGAACCTCGACAAGCTCCTGCTCATTGAGCTGTTCGGCAGTGCGACAGTTCAGGTATCGCCCCGTGAGCAGATCCTTTGGATGGAAGCAGGCTGTCTGCTGGCAGTTCTGCCGCTGCTGATCATGTATATCTTCCTGCAGAAATATTTCACAGAAGGTATCGAACGATCCGGTCTGGTTGGATAATGCAAAACCAACACAACGATTTGTTGCGTAAAATGCCCCCAATGCAAAGCATTGGGGGCATTTTCTGTTTGTAGGATTGCGAATAAAAAAGAACCTGCCGTTTGGGCAGGTTCTGATTGATGATTTACTTTTCGAAGAAAGGTACAGCTTCCTTCAGTGCTGCAACACCGAAATTGGTGTGAGAACCAACGATTGCCAGCTCAACGCCACGCATCTGCGGCTTTGCAGCCTCTGCAACTGCATCATATACTGGCTTGATCTCAACGTCGCTCATGGACGGATCGTGCTCAAGCACCAG
>JAZPZJ010000079.1:0-6993 GCA_045544635.1 Oscillospiraceae bacterium | reverse complement strand
CAGAAGCGTTTCTTTGCTTCCACCTTTTCCGGAAGCCTCGTGCCGCAGTCACCGCAGAATTTTGTGCCCTCGGGGTTTACCGTGCCGCAGTTCGGGCAGGTACGCAGGGCTTCCTCGGCTTCTCTTGCCGCACGTTCCTCGGCGGCGATCCGCTCACGCTCCGCCTTTTCCTCCTGCAACTGCTTGATGCGTGCTTCGACTTCCACGCGGCTTGCGGCAAGTGCGTCCAGCTGAACCGCTTCATTCGGGTATGCGTCCTTGCCGCTTTCTTCATAGAGTCTGCGCCCAAGCGCGGCGAAAATCGCTTCTTCCTTTTCTTTCAGTTCCTTCAGTTCATTCTGTGCGTTGTACATTTTCACTTCGGGATCATCCTGGGGAGCCAGGCTTGCCAGTCCCTTTACCAGTCCGTCTAAAATTCCTGCCATGGTATATGTCCTCCTGTAATACGGTTATGTTCGTAGTGATAAAAAGCGCATGGCGGAAGGCGGTACAACGTACCGCCCGCGGACGCCGCTCCGCCTGCTTTGACGGGTATTCGATATAACGGGGAATGCCTTATTTGATGATGCGAATCTTACCGATGATGGGCAGATCCTTCGCTGTGCCTTTCCATGCGTTGATGATGCCGATGATACCGAGCACCGCAACGATGATACTGCCGACGGGAAGAATGATAAACCAGCCGAGGATCGGGATGATGCTTCCTACAATGCTCACGGCGATTGCCGCCAGGCACACCAGCAGTCCCTGATTGGTGTGATATTTTGCATAAGGGGATTCTTTTGCCGCAAGCAGCGGGATCAGGAACAGGATGTACGCAAGTACCGCCATGATTTTGTTTGCTTCGATGTCTGCCGGAGCAAACTGTGCGGTATAATCCGCGCCGCCCTTGGCGTTCGGTGCAGGCTGTGCCTGTACTGGCTGCTGGTACTGTACCTGGGGCTGAGCCTGCTGAGGAGCCTGCTGCTGGGGCTGAGGTTGCTGCTGAGGTGCTTTTGCCTCCATAACCGTACCGCATTCGGGACAGAATTTCTTTCCGTCTTCTACTTTCGTTCCGCAATTTCCGCAAAATGCCATGATAATATCTCCTTTTTATCAAAATTTAAAATTCGCTTTCGTGATGACCGGGTATTATGGCCATCTCCAGCTGACGTAGGTACGCATACCGATCTTTTTACCGGCAAAGATCGTTCCTATATCACTGCTGGACAATCCTGTTACTACATTGTGACCAATCTCGCCCTCAACGCCGGCAATAGAGCCGATACGAGCTGCCGCACCGCCCTTGACGCCACCCGAGGTGAACTGACCGGTCTTGTAGTTGTAGGTGCCGTAAATCCTGGCGCCGGCTTCCAGCTTACTGTCAATGCCCACACCGCCCAGATTTGGGATATCTACACCCTTGTTTCCTCCTACGAACACCGTGACATCCTGCGGATTCATCTCTACACCTGCCATGTCCTTGATGGCGATGCCGATGTTTCCGTTTGTGTCGTAGGATATCTTGGCAACATCCTTCATTTTGATCTCACCGGTAAGTGCCGTTGATGGAATATCCTCAATATAGAAGTCGAATACCGGTCCATCCGCTGCCGAATAAGGCATAAGAACAATCTTTTTGTTCACTACGTTGGGATCAGCGCGGTATGCCGCATGCTCCACACGCTCCTGTGGGGACAGGCTGTTCCACCACCGTTCCACATCATCGTTTGCATTCTGCATCTGCTGGATGGCAAGATTGTCAGCAATCTCCTCGGGTGTCAGACCGAATACCTCCTGGGTAACCTCCGGAATGCTTGGCACCCAGATATCACCGTACATTAAAGCCTCTGGTGTGGCACCTTTCCCGGAAACGGGAAGCTTCGGAAAGGCGGGAACCGTGCCGGTTACCGCGCCGCCGTCGGCCGGCGTACCCAGCATAGGAACGCCATCGTTGATGAAGATGTTGAAGAATGACCACAGTGCCGTTTCCAGAATGTAGACCGTCGGTGCGGTTGCCACGCGGTAACGCTGATCGGCACGGTATTCGTTGTAGATGGAATCATCTGCGATCAGACCGAGAATCGCATTGGCGTAGAGCCAATATTCCTCCAGCAGAATCTTTGTTTCCGTGTATGCCTTATTGACGGAATCGCTGTAGGTGTCGATGACGTTGTTCATGCGTCCGACGATCTTCTGACTCTGCTCGACCGTCCAGTAGGAGTGGTTGGTTTCGGCCGTCTGTTGAAATTTAAGCATGACCGGCAGCACCACGGTTAAATAGGTCATGTAGTCGGACATGGAGCCCATGTTCATGTCCAAGGCCTCAAGCGCCGCAACCGACCAGTTTTCCTCCAGATAGGAAAATGCCATCTCGCTGATCTCATCAATTTCTTCATCCGGGATTGACTTCGCATGTTCCTCCTGAATCAGCTCTAACTTCCAGTCCACGTACTCGCCGAGGATGGACAGCCAGAACATCTCCTGCTCGTAGGAAACCAACTTTTCCGCATCCGTTTTCTCATCGGGCATGAAGGAGGAGTTCATGAAGCGCTTAACCATATCCTTGAAGTCCTTGGAGGTCAGCAGGATATCCAACGCCTCCACGACCTCACCGGTCTCCTCACTCATGGCTTCCGCTAAATTCTTGCCGTAGCTTATGCAGCTTTCCAGCATGGAGAAGCAGGAATGCCGCCAGTCCTGCACGCGGGACGGCCAGACAAGGTTGCCGAGCTGAATCTGCTGCCCTACGGTGTCCAGCGTCGGGTCAAACGCCGTCCGGTTGCGCTCAAACTTCATCAGCTCATAGAGCGAATACTGCTCGAACGCATTGGAGGAGATTTCCTTGTAATCGGGACGGAGCTTCAGCTTCTGGTAGACCTCCCAAATCGAGTGCGTGAACGCATCGCGCGCGCCCTCGATCATGTAGAGAAAGGCCGAGCCGAAGTCCTGCCGCTGGATGGAAACCAGCATCATCCCCTGATTGCCGGGACCGCCTCCGCCCGATACGCGGAGTGCGCGGTTAAAATAGCCTGCTGCCGCATCCGGATCGTCCATCTGGATACAGCACATACCCGCGACGTAGAGAAGATCCTCTTCGTTCGGAGCGATACGCAGTCCGTGATTGGCGATTGCCAGCGCATCCTGTACGTTTCCGCTGTCCTTGAGCAGCTCCGCACAGGTGCAGAGTACGTCCGTGTTCAGCGGATCCTGAATGTTAGCCAGTGCCGCCAGATAGAACGGGATATCCGCATAGCCGTGAAGCATCAGTTCATTGGCGAGCGTGTTGAGCAGTTCTGCCGAATATTTCGGCTGTTCCTCCGGCTCTACCGGCTCCGGATCAGTTTCATGCTCCTGAAGCTCTGCATACAGGAGCTTTGACAGATCCGCGCCGCAGTTCTCGCATACCTCTGCATCCTTTGGATTGTAGAAACCGCAGGCATCGCACATAATCAGCGAGCTTCCACTGACGCCGATTTCTGTCCAGCTGCCGTGCGCTGCTTTGGAGGGCAGAACGATCTCCTCATTGTCGTCTGTGCTGCCGGTATCCGAGAGAAAAATAATGGCATACTTATTTTCAGAGGATTTATCTGCTGCTGCCTGAAGCTCTGCCAGATGCAATTCAGTAAGCAGCGTATTTTTTGCCGCAACCACAGCGGCGAAGGCTGCGCCATCCTCGCCAAGCGACTCGGCTAACGCTTCGGGCGTGATCTCCCCGCCCTGTGAAAGAAGTGCCACCAAGCTCTCAAACTGTTTGGCTGCCTTCTTTTCATTTCTGCTCATATGCGTGTAGGCACGCTTTCCTGCCTTCTGCAGGTATTTCGCAACCTTTTCGTTCTCTTCTTCTGTTGGTGGGAGGAGCGAGTCCGCTGCAAGCTCTTCTGCCGACAACACAGGCAGCCGGATGCGCGGATGGAAGATTCCCACTTGAAAGACAATCATGAGAATCAGCGTCAGAAGCAGTACACCGAGAATGCAGAAGAGAATGATAAGCCGTTTCTTTTTTGTTTCGGGCGAGGTGACACTTTTTGCCATATGGATCGGCGCACCGCAGGCGGCACAGACCGCTTCACCGGCGAAAAAGTATCGCCCACACCCACATTGCAATACCTTCATTGCTTTTTACCCGAACAGCCCGGAGAGATCGGGCAGTTCCGTTGTATGGTCTACGGTGACGGTACCATCGACAAAGGATATACTCAGATACCACTTGCCATTGGTGCCCCACCATGCGTTCATGGATTTCATATCGGCTTCGCTCATGCCCATCTGATAGAAATCCTGAAATTTATAGCCTTTATTCTTGAGGGTTTCTATGTAGCTCCACATGGTATCGGCGGAAGTACCGGTAATTTCCGTCCGGTAATTCTCCACCTCATTCATGCTTCCGTCGGGATATTTCGGCAGATCGGAGGGCCATCCGCTTGCGTTTTTCGAAGCTTCCCCGTTGATATCGTCTGCTTCGCCAAGCAGTCCCGAAAGATCGCCGCCGAGCAGTCCGCCGAAGATGCCGGACAGAAGATCTTCCGTACCGGTATCCGAGGAATTACCCGAGCCGGAGGAATCGCCTGTCAATCCCGCAAAAAGTCCTGCAAGACCACCGGCATCTTCTTCTGTGCCGGTCGATTCGCCGATCTGGTCTTTTACCGTATCAATGGCAGAGTCCACCAGTCCTTTGAGGGCAAAGCCGAGAATCAGGCTGATCACCAGGGAAACTGCCATAAAGATCAGCATCGCGCGGCAGAGATTCCGTTTCTGATACTTCCGGCATCCGCCGCATGCCCAGACGATCATGAGGATAAAGCCGATGATCGGAATACAGAGCAGCAGCATGATCCCGATAAATCCCCAGGTGGAGATCAGTCCGTACCGGCTGTCGGGACCGGGAGCCGGTTCCTGCCCCGGCTGTGCATAGACGGGGGCAGGCTGTGCGTAGGCAGGCTGTTGATATACCGGTTGTGGCTGTGCATACGGTTGTTGAGGTGCCGCATTCTGCGGCGGGACGTAAGTCTGCTGTTGCTGCTGAGGTTGGGGCGGTATCTGCTGCGGCTGCGTATTTTGCTGTTCTGTTTTCTGCGGCTGCTGTGGCTGTGTCTCGGAAGCAGGCGCAGTTTCTGCCTTTCCTTCCGGAACCGCCGCACCGCATTCGGTACAGAACTTAATGCCGTCCTTCAGCTGTGCGCCGCATTCGGTGCAGTTTGCCATGTCGCGTCCTCCTTTATTCTAATCTCGTTCCGCATTCGGAGCAGAACTTTCTGTTTTCATCGTTTTCTGTCCCGCATCCGGGACAAACCGGTTTGGCTTTTGCCGCTGTGGGTGATCCGCAATGGGGACAGAATTTCACCCCGTCAGGTAATTCGCCGCCGCACTCAACGCAGTGCGGCTTTGATTCTGTGCGTTCGGGCATCCTTGCGCCGCATCCGCCGCAGAATTTCGTACCGATGTCATTTTGCTTGCCGCAATTCGGGCATACGTTTTCTTCGGCGGCTGTCTGCTCGGGGAGCTTTTCACCGCAATTCGGACAGTAGGTTTTATCCTTGGGTGCCGCCTGTCCGCAGGCAGAACAGATCTTCATATTCTTTGCCGCTTCATTGGCAACGGTCATCACCGCACCCTGCAGTCCGGCGAATGCTGCACCGAGCGAATTTGCGGCTTGGGAATTGCTCTGTGCGCCATACTGCCCGTTGATCGCATCCGCTGCCTGATTGACACGGGGAGTAACCGTTTTGTCAACCACCTTCTGTGCCGCCGGAGCAACCGCTTGCTGCACGGCACCGCTGACCGCATTTGAGATACCGCGGCGGATTCCACGTTTCAGCCCCTGCTTCAGTTCCCATTCCAGTGACATATCACGTTCCCTCCTTTACGACAACTTCGCACCGCATCCGCCGCAGAATTTGGTGCCAGGAGCGTTTTTCGTGCCGCACTCACCGCAGAAGATCGGTTTTGCCGCAGGATTCTGCTGTCCCTGATTCACGGGACGCTGTGCATACTGCGGATTTTGTGCGGCCTGCTGATACTGCATATTCGGATTCATCCCGGGAGCAGCTCCTGCCGCCGCACCGGCATATGCCATCTGCGGGTCTTCTTCCTTACCTTTATTAAAGAGCTCCTTGAAGCTGTTCGACATCTTGCAGAGCTTGCCGTAGAGATCGAAGGTAATTGTGGTGTTCGGTGCTGCCTGCATATAGGTCGCCATCATCTGACACATGATGTAGCTGTCCACGAAGGCGAACTTCACCACCCATGCGATGAGGCAGGCGAGAACGAATGCGATCAGCGCATTCCATTTGAACAGACGGAACAGAAGCCCGATGGGGACGAATACGGCAATTACCATGAGGATCAGCCCCACAACCACCTTAACCATGGTCAGCGCCGCATTTTTCAGCAGTGCCTTCCAGTTCTGCGCATAGATCACAACGCCGTCTGCCGCGCTCTTGAATGCGCCCTGTTCCTTATTATAAAACGTCCAGCCGAGACAGCACTCGTCCACGTAGCCGAGAGAGATTTCCACGAAGAATTTGAGCAGTCCTGCTACGGCATCCATGCCGGGAATAAAGTCCAGCTTGCCTGCAACCTTTTCAATACCGCGCTGGATCTGCTTGACAGCACCGGAGATGAGCTTATCGACTGCAAAGTATATGTTGGATGTGGCAAAGCGTTCCTTGACCATTTTTTTGCCGTAATCTACCTGATTTGCCGGGAACTGTCCGGTTCTGCAGGCTTCCGCAATGACTGCGATGTGTCCGGCTTTTACAAGATAGCCAACGTAGTGCATCAGCGCAAAGCGCACCGCCGGAATCACCGCAAGCCAGATGCAGAAGCAGATGACCATGCCATTCTCGCCGAACAGCCAGCCAATACCCATGAGCAGTGCCAAAAGAATGCCGTCGATGAGAAGCGTCGCCGCGCCAAGCCCCAATTTCGCCATGCAGAAGGGCATGGATTTTTTGAATAACTGTTTCGATGTCATGATATGTACCTCCTACGGTTCTGTATATTACGGATTAC
>JAZPZJ010000078.1:0-11762 GCA_045544635.1 Oscillospiraceae bacterium | reverse complement strand
TCATGTTAACCTCCGTGTAATGTTTGTGTGGTAACTTCATTTTACACCTTCGGTTAGCTTGAAGTCATTGTTTTTTTGTAAACTGTTGCACTTGATATTATAACATGCCGGGGCTATGTTTGGAGGGTACTGCGTACCCTCAACCCGCCAAAGGACTTCGTCCTTTGAACCCGATAAGGGCTTTCAACAAACTACAGCCCCATCTCTCTGGAGATGGGGCTGTTTTATGTTCAGGATTCCTTCTGCAAAGCCTCCTGCACATTTCCGCACTGATAGCAGAACTTGGCGTCGGGATTGACAAGGGGCTTGCCGCAGTTGCGGCAGAAACGGCGCTGCGGCTCTGTTTCGGGGGCTTCTTCCGCTGCAGGAACAGTCTCCGGCTCGGTTTCAGGCTCGGGCTGCGGCTCCACCTCCGGCATCACAGCTGTATCGGATACCGCCGCAGGCTGGCGCTTTCCGGCGATCAGATTGCACAGAACACCCACGCCGATGAGCACCGCAGCCGCCAGAATTCCCAGCACAAAGATCTCGCTTGTCTCAAAAATCACAGCGTCCGCCTTGCCGAATACGGGAAGCTTCACCGCTACCAGCACATCCGACAGTATCACCAGTGCCGTCAGCAGCACACTCGGGATCAGCACCGCAATACCGTAGGTCTTGCACGCATTTCCTACGGGCGCCGCCCTGCGGACATGAATGACGATCATCCAGACAAGCAGCAGAAGCAGCAAAACGCCCAGTACGATCGGCAGCCACAGCGAAATGGTCGCCTTCACCACGCCGCCGCTCACGCCCTTGTGCAGGCTGCGTACAGCGGTCTGATTCCATTCCTCCACCATGGGTGCCAGATTTTCACGGAGCTTCTCCTTGTCCGGATCGAGGAATTCAAGTCCCGTCTCCGCATAGATCAGATCCGCATTTTCCTCCACCAGCCGTACAAAATCCTCCTCGGAGAGCTGCGGGAACTCGCCGCCCTCGGTCAGGTAGGTATTATATCGTTCCGTCAGCTGCGTCAGAAATGCGGAGAAGGTACCCTCCTGCATGACGTTCTGCACATTTTCGACAGTGACACGCTCATCCTGAATGAAATGGTGAAGCACATATTCCGCCATTGTCGTATCATTCACCGGAACGCTTGCCAGCTCCACCTGCCCGACCGCAGCCGGAAGCTGCTTTTCCTGCACCATGATGCGCAGGCTCAGCGATACCATCAGCAGGATGCTCAGCAGCATAACGAGCAGGAAGCAAAGACTGCTCAGCAGGACGAATTTCGGTTTTCCGTATTTCTGTTTCATCATAAATCAAATCCTTTCATGAATATTCTGTTCATGCAATTTCTATTCATCAGTCGGCTTATATTTGCTCCTCCCCTTACCCCTCCCCACAGGGGAGGGGATTAAGTAGGGTGCTGCCGCACCCTGCCCCGCCCTCCTGCGGAGAGCTTTTTAATATTCGTTATTTCTTCTGTCCCTTCATCGTCAGACCGATGCGCTTGCGCTTGGCATCGACCTCGAGCACGGTCACCTGCACCACATCACCGACCTTGACCGCCTCCAGCGGATGCTTGATGAAGCGATCGCAGATCTGGGAGATATGCACCAGACCATCCTCATGCACGCCGATGTCCACAAAGCAGCCGAAATCCACGATATTCCGGACTGTACCCATCATCTGCATGCCGGGCTTGAGGTCGCTGATCTCCATGATATTGCCGCTGCGCAGCAAAGGCGGCGGCAGCAGGTCACGGGGGTCACGTCCGGGCTTCTGCAGCTCGGACACCATATCCTGCAGCGTATAGCTGCCGATGCCAAGCTCCTTGGCAAGCGTGGATGCGCCCGTTTTCTTCACCTGAGCGTCAAGTCCAGAGAGCTTTCCGCCGGCAGCATCCTGCAGCGAATAGCCGTATTTCTGCAAAAGCGCCTCGGCTGCCCCATATGCCTCCGGATGCACGGCGGTGTTGTCGAGCGGCTGCCTGCCGCCCGGGATACGCAGGAAGCCTGCGCACTGCTCGAATGCCTTCGGTCCGAGCTTCGGCACCTTCAGAAGCTGGCGGCGGTTCTGGAATGCGCCGTTTTCTTCCCGGTATTTCACGATATTCTTTGCGACCGTGCCGCTGATGCCGGCGATATGGGAGAGCAGCGGTGCGGATGCGGTGTTCACGTCCACGCCGACCGCATTCACGCATTCCTCCACCACGCCGTCAAGGGCGGTCTGCAGGTCATTCTTCGGCATATCATGCTGGTACTGTCCGACGCCGATCGCCTTCGGGTCGATCTTGACCAGCTCTGCCAGCGGATCCTGTAATCTTCTGGCAATGGACACGGCGCTGCGCAGGGAAACATCAAATTCCGGAAATTCCTCCGCTGCAAGCTCCGATGCGGAGTACACCGAAGCGCCCGCCTCGGAGACCACCATATAGGAAACCTTGTGCGGCAGCTCGGGCAGAAGATCGGCAACAAAGCTCTCCGATTCCCGGGACGCCGTACCGTTTCCGATGGAAATGGCAGTAACATGGTGTTTTTTCACCAGTGCCGTGAGCTTCTGTGCCGCCTCACGGGTACGGTTCTGGGGCGGTGTGGGGTAAATGACGGTGGTGTCGAGCACCTTGCCCGTTTCGTCCACGACCGCAATCTTGCAGCCGGTGCGGTACGCAGGGTCAAGTCCGAGCGTGACCGTATTCTTCAAAGGCGGCTGCATCAGCAGCTGTCCGAGGTTCGAAGCGAATACCTTGATCGCATTCTGGCATGCCTGCTCAAAAAGGGCATTGCGCACCTCACGGACGATGGAGGGAATGATCAGCCGCTTGGCGCTGTCGCATGCCGCAAGGCGCACAAGCTCCCCGCAGGGCGTGCTGTTCTTCACATAGGGCTTCGTGCAGACCTGCTCGGGCAGTCCCTCGGATACGGTGAGATTCACCTTGAGAAAGCCCTCCTTTTCCCCACGGTGCACCGCAAGGATCTGGTGCCCCGCCATACGGGGGATGAGCTTTTCAAATTCATAGTAATCCCGATAAACGCTGTCCTGTTCGGCATCGGCAGCGGTGCACACAAAGCTGCCGAACCGCTGGTAGAGGTCACGCATGGCAAGGCGCACCTTCGCATCGTCCGCAATGTCCTCAGCGATGATGTCCATTGCCCCCTGCAGTGCCGCCTGCACATCGGGCACCTCTTTTTCCGCATCGACAAAAGCTTCTGCCTCGGCTTCGGGGATGGTATTCTTTTCCTGCCGCATGAGGATCTCAGCAAGGGGGGCAAGTCCCCGTTCCCTTGCCTTGGAACCACGGGTGCTGCGCTTTTCCTTGAACGGACGGTAGAGATCCTCCGCCTCGGTCATGGTCTTTGCCGCAGCGATCGCCCTGGCAAGCTCCGGCGTCAGCGCCCCCTTATTTTCAATCGCAGTGCGGATCTCCTCCTTGCGTGCTTCCAGATTGCGCAGCGCCTGCAGGCGCAGTGCCATCCGGCGGATGGTCTGGTCGTCAAGCGCCCCCGTCATTTCCTTACGGTAACGGGCAATGAACGGCACCGTCTTGCCGTCATCCAGAAGCGCAACAACATTTTCCGCCTGCTGGGGGCGGACGGAAAATTCTTCGGTCAGGATCTGAATCAAGTCCATAGTTCTCTCCTTTTTAAGTAGCAGGCGAAAGCGCCTGTTTTTTCAGATAGCTGCGGATGCACCGCATGAAGGGTTCGCCGTATTTTTCGAGCTTCATCCGTCCCACGCCGGATACGCTCAGGAACGCCATTTCGCTGGTGGGAAGCTTTTCGCACATGTCCCGCAGTGCCGCATCCGTGAAGATGATGTACGCCGGCACACGCTCCTTTGCCGCAAGCACCGCACGGCATTCCCGCAAAAGCTCGAACAGCTCCGGATGTTCCGGTGCTGCGCCAGCCCCCGTCTGTTTCCGTTCGGGGGGCGCTGCGTCCTTGACAAGGTTGATCGTCACCGTGCATTTTTCCTTCAGAAGCCGAGCAGAATTGCGGTTGAGCAGGAGCACCGGATAGCTGCCCGTGCTCTGGGAGATCCACTCCTCCATGAGCAGATGCCCGATCATCTCACGGCAGCGCCGTTCGGGCACGCCGGACATGATGCCGAAGGTGGAAAGCGTTTCCGCAAACCGGTATTTTGCGTATTTTTCCGCCCTGCTGCCCCGCAGGATATCGGTCAGCGCCGCCGCTCCGAACTGCAGCTCCCGCTGCTGCAGACGATAGATGCAGGAAATGATCTTCTGCGCTTCAAGCGTCATGTCGATCTGCTCGTAATTCGTGCGGCAGCAGCTGCAGTTTCCGCAGTAATTCTTCGTTTTTTCGCCAAAATAACCGAGCATGAAATGCCGCAGGCAGCTGTTCCCCGTACAGTAATAGGTCATCTGCCGCAGCCGTTCCTCGTCCTTTTGCCGGATCACGGCACGGGTCTCCTCATCAAGCTGCGCATTTTCATTGCTGTGCTCCATCAGGAACTGGTTGGTGTGCACATCCCTGCCGCTGTAGAGCAGGATGCAGTCCGCCGCACTGCCGTCACGTCCGGCACGCCCCGCCTCCTGGTAATAGCTCTCAAGGTTCTTCGGCATATTATAATGTACCACATAGCTCACATTGGATTTGTCGATGCCCATGCCAAAGGCATTGGTCGCCACCATGATGGGAATGCGGTCATACAGGAACGCCTCCTGATTGATGCGGCGTTCTTCATCGGGGAGACCCGCATGGTACCTCGTTGCCGAAAAGCCGTTGTCGCACAGCGCCTCGCAGACCTGCTCGACAAGCTTGCGGGAAATGCAGTAGACGATCCCCGCACGATTCGGATGGGCACTGATGATCTGCACGAGCGCATGGAACTTGTCCCTCGGCTGCTGCACGCCGAAATAGAGGTTTTCCCGGTCAAAGCCCGTGGTCAGCGTGAACGGATCGTGCAGTCCCAGGATCCGGATGATGTCCGCACAGACCTCCTGCGTGGCAGTTGCCGTGAAGGCGCTGATCCTCGGACGAACGGGGAGCAGCCGCAGAAATTCTGCGATTTTCAGATAGCTCGGACGGAAATCCTGTCCCCATTGGGACACGCAGTGCGCTTCATCCACCGTGACCATGGAAATGGGCACCTGCGCTGCGATCTGCAGGAAGCTCGGCGTTTCCAGCCGTTCGGGGGCGGCGTAGAGAATGCGGATCTCCCCACGGTAGATCTGCGACAGGGTGCTGCGGTACGCATCCGCCGAAAGGCTGCTGTTGAGGAATGCTGCCGGAATGCCGTTCATCCGCAGGGCGTCCACCTGATCCTGCATCAGGGAGATCAGGGGTGAAATCACGATGGTCAGCCCCTCAAGCAGCATGGCAGGCACCTGATAACAGAGGGATTTTCCGGCACCCGTCGGCATGATGCCGACCGTGTCCCTGCCTTCGAGAATCGCACCGATCAGCTCCGCCTGCCCCTTACGGAAGCGGTCGTAACCGAAATATTGCTGCAGGATCTCCTGTGCATGCAAAGCGTCACCCCCCATTTTTTTATGTGCCCGCCGCCTTTTTTCATCGTCACGCAAACGGGCAGTCCAGTTGCTATTATACTACATTCCATTCATTTTTTCAATACCAGAAAAATGCGCATTTGTAAACATTCTATAACGACCGCCTACGCCGCAGAGGGCGTAATATTTTGACTTTTCTGCAAAATACTGTTGACAAAACCGCCCGATGTGCTATAATAGTAGTAGGCTGCACAGCAATGCCCTGCTGTGCGAAGAAACTTCGATTTTTGCGATATAAGGAGAAATCACAGTGAATATATTAATTGTAGGCTGCGGAAAAGCCGGCAGCGTGCTCGCCAAGACCCTTTGCGAGGAAGGACATGACATCACCGTCATGGACACCAACTCCGATCTCGTCACCTCCATGGTGGACAACTATGATGTACAGGGTATCTGCGGCGACGGTCTGATCATCAAGGATCTGCTCGAAGCCGGTGTGGAGCACACCCACGTGATCATCGCTATGACTGAATCCGATGAGATCAACATCATGTGCTGTCTGATGGCAAGAAAGTGCAAGGCACGCCACAGCATCGCCAGAGTCCGCAATCCTGCCTATGCCGAGCAGATGGTCTTTATGCGTGAGGAGCTGGGCATCAGCATGATGGTCAACCCCGAATTCCATGCTGCCAATGAGATCGCACGCATGCTGCGTTATCCGAACGCCATCCACGTCGAGACCTTTGCCAAGGGCAGACTCGACCTTGCGGAAATGAAAATCAGCCCCGACAGTATCCTCGACGGTCTGACGCTTTCCACACTCCCTGCAAAGCTCAAGCTCCACCTGCTGGTGTGCGCTGTGCAGCGTGACGAAGAGATCGTGATCCCGGACGGCAGCTTCGTGCTCCGCGGCGGCGATAAGATCTACATCACCGCAGCACACAGCGAGCTTTCCAAATTCTACAAGTATGTCGGTGACTTCAAGTCCCGTGTCAAGACGGCACTCATCGTCGGCGGCGGCAGAATCACCTATTATCTGGCAAACCAGCTGCTTGAGCTTGGCATCAGCGTCAAGATCATCGAGCAGAATATGGAACGCTGCGAAAAACTCAGCGAATACTTCCCCAAGGCACAGATCATCTGTGCGGACGGCACCGACCAGGATGTCCTCATGGAAGAAGGACTCGACAACGTGGACGCCTGCATCATGCTCACGGGCATTGACGAAGAGAACATCATCCTCTCCCTCTATGCCAAGAAGATCGGCGTGGAGAAGATCGTCACCAAGATCAACCGTTCCTCCCTGCGCTCCATCTCCGACAGTGTGGGACTGGAGAACATCATTTCCCCGAAAACCACGACGGCTGCACTGATCCTGCAGTACATCCGTGCGAAGCAGAATTCCCGGAACAGCAATATTATCACGCTCTACCGTCTCGCCGATGAACGGCTCGAAGCAATCGAGTTCATCATCCGGGAAGGCGCAAGATATGTGGAGATCCCCCTCAAGGATCTGCAGCTGCGCAGCGGCTTCCTCATTGCCGGCATCATCCGGGGCAGCAAACGCATCATCCCGAGCGGTCAGGACTGCCTGAAGGTCAACGACAGCGTGGTCGTTGTGACCACCAACGGAAAAATAACCAGTCTCGATGAGATTTTTGCATCCTAAGGGCGGAGGGTACCGATGAATTACAGAATGATCTTCTATCTTTCCGGACAGATCCTCCGTGTGCTTGGCGCACTGATGCTCCTGCCGCTGCTGGTGTCGCTGATCTACAACGAACCGGCAAGCCGCAATGCCTTTGCGGTCTCGGCGCTGGGGCTGCTCGTGGCAGGCACCCTGATCACCCTGAAAAAACCCGAAAACAAGTCCCTTTACAACCGTGAAGGACTCGCCACAGTTGCGATCGCATGGCTGCTGGTATCCATTTTCGGCGCATTTCCGTTCTTTCTGTCCGGTGAGATCCCGAATTTCGCCGACTGCATCTTTGAAACCGCATCCGGCTTTACGACCACCGGCTCCACGATCCTGACGGATATTGAGGGACTTTCGAAATCCTGTCATTTCTGGAGGGCATTCACCCATTTCCTCGGTGGTATGGGTGTGCTGGTCTTCATGCTGGCGATCCTGCCGCATAACGATACCCGCACGATGCACATTGTCCGTGCCGAATCCCCCGGTCCGACAGTCGGAAAGCTTGTCTCCAAAATGAGCTTTTCCGTACGGATCCTCTACAGCATGTACATTGCGCTGACACTGCTGGAAGTCATCTTCCTGCTCTTCGGCGGAATGAATCTTTTCGAAGCACTCTGCCATGCATTTGCAACGGCGGGCACCGGCGGCTTCGGTCTGACAAACAACAGTATCGCTGATTACAACAGTGTCTATATCGACGTAGTCATTACAGTATTTATGCTGCTGTTTGGCATTAATTTCACACTGTACTACCTGCTGCTGATGAAAAAATTCTCACAGGTATTCAAGAATGAAGAGCTGCGTGTCTTCCTTGGCATCTGCGCTGTTTCCATTCTCCTCATTGCACTGAACATCATGGACATTTACGGCAGCTTCTGGCAGGGACTGCGCTACTCCTCCTTCCAGGTGCTTTCCACGATCTCCACCACCGGCTTTGCCACAGCGGACTTTACCGAGTGGCCGGTGCTCTCGCAGATCATTCTGCTGCTGCTGATGTTTGTCGGCGGCTGTGCCGGCTCCACGGGCGGCGGTCTGAAAGTCATGCGTATTATGCTGCTGTTCAAGACAGCGATCAAGGAGATCCGCTGCGTGCTCAATCCCCGTGCGATCGTTTCGGTCAAGTGCGACGGCAAGGCAGTGGACAAGGACGTTGTCCGGGGTGTCAGCTCCTATTTTGTACTGTTTGCATTTCTCATGGCGCTCTCCATTCTGCTGCTGTCCCTTGACGGGCATGATGTGGGCACTACGGTCACGGCAGTCATCACCTGCCTGAACAATGTCGGTCCCGGCATCGGTGAAGTCAGTCCCTCGGGAAATTTCTCAGGCTTCTCCGAGTGGGCTAAGATCCTGCTGAGTCTGGATATGCTGCTGGGCAGACTGGAGATCTATCCGCTGCTTGTGCTGCTGACCTGCCGCAAGAATAAGTGATCTAAAAAGGCTCGGTTCCATCAGCATCGGAGCTTTTCCTTATCCTTTTCGTGCGACCTTTGAGAGATGTCTCAGATTCTCGAACTTCGGCTTGCATTTATGGTACACGACCTTTGCACGTTCCCCATCACGATAATAACGTGCCAGTCCGTTATTGAGTGCAACCAGATTATCCGAATCAGAAATAATCTCACAAACTCTGCTGACTGTCTCCTCATCCGTGCTCTTGCCGAGGAGATTGCGTACCGTATTATGGTACTGCACCGTGAACATCGGAGACTGTACCTGTTCCGGCTCGGGCAGTGTCGGTACACGGAACAGATCCGCTGTCCGGAGCATCGGCGCAGGCGGTTCTTCCTGTGCCGGAAGCTTCGCATAACGGTCACAGAGCTGTGCAAAGCTCGGTGCCGGTTCTTCCGGCGCTGCCTGTTCCTGCAAGGACTGCACAAATGCCTCATAGGCGCTCACGTCGGGCAGCTCGTGCTCAGGCTGCTCGGGCTCCGGCTGTGCCAGAGAAGCGGCAACGGACGGTACAAGCCGCAGGGTGATTCCGCCGTCGGAGAGAAACTGCTCATAGAAGTTTGTCCCCAGAAGGAAGTCCTTATCCTTGCTGACGATGTACAGCGCATCCGTGCGCTTGGTGCCGATGAGGTAGCCGGTAAACATCATCAGCTGAATGTCCAGCGCATTTTTCACAGGGTCCGTATTTTTCAGACTCACAGATACCTCGTTCAGCTCCACCTTCGCCTTGCAGGCGATGAGCTGCTGGTACAATCCGAATGTCAGACCGCAGCGATTATGCGTATAGAAGATGTGCAGCGTATCTTCCTCCGTCAGCTGTTCGATGCCTTCCAATCCCTCGATATAGACGTTTTCATAGTCCACCAGATAAATTGCCATATTGTTTTCACCTCACTTTCCTCAGGATCCGCCGCAGGAACCCGCAAGCAGTTTCTGCGGTCATATAAAAAATACTTGCAATAACTGCAAGTGTTTTTTCAAAGTACCGATTCTGTTGTTATTATACCACAATTTGCCCCGAAAGTCAAGGGCGGCGCAGGACATGGAAACAGCCCGTCATGGACGGGCTGTTTGTGTCGGATCAAGAAAATAAACCCAGAATCCGTTCCTGAATTTCGGCTGGCACTGCATCATCTGCACCGAGCATGCAGGGCGGTTCCTGTGCGATGACATAGAACTTCGTGTCGCCATGATGGAATCGCTGCTCCATCATACACTGCGCCCCCGTTACGGGATTCTCAAACTGGAACCAGATCTTGTAGATCCAGCGGCGTTCCTGCGCATCGTAAGTATCCAATGCGAACATGGTATCCTTCAGATACCACCCGTCCGCTTCCAACCCGCACAGACGCTCCGTCAGACGCTCGCTGAATTCCCCATCCTCGTCCGCTGCCGGATTCCGGATGATCACCCGCAGCGGTGTGGAATCCCTCAATTCCCCGCCATTCAGATAATCCTGATAACGATCACGCACCGAGTAACGCAGCACGATCTTCTCGATCAGCTCATCCGAAGGCAGCACCGACGCTGTAAAGGAGATACCGCTTTCATCCGTGGCTTCATCATACACATAGAACAGATTGTCACGGATCTTGGAGAATACCATCGAATGCACCAAGGTTTCTCCCTCATAAAATTCGAAGTAGTAGGACGTCGTCACAGGATCCGCCACAATGCTGCCATGAATTTCCACGCCATCTTCGAACGGGATCAGCTCAAGATCAACCAGCTTTACGGTAATGTCCCTGCCCTCGAACAGCTGCGCATACACAGCGTCCATGTCTTCCTTGAGGAACGCCTTGTACGCTTCAAAGTTTTCCAGTTCCGTGGTACCCTTCACACTGTACACATTATCCACATTGAATGCGATCACATCAATCAGCGCCTGTGTATCGCCATTTACCAGTGCCTTTGTGGTATTCTGCAGCTGAATGCAATCGGCAATCGTCGAAAAACTGATCGCCTTGTTCGTCATCTGTCCATAGCTGAGAACACCGATCACCCAGAGGATGCATCCAAGCAATACCACAAGCACGATCGTCGTGATCTTCTTGCGGCGAAGCTTGCGCTTGACCTTCTTCAGGGGCTTGAGTTCCTTGGAAACCTGCGGTTCAGCCAGCGTATCCGCCGGTGCCGCAAGACCGGCACGATACCGCTCCAGCGCAGCAGCGCAGTCCGGACATCCCGCAAGATGTTCCTTGAGGGCATCCGCCGTAACCGGCGAGCAAAGATCCTCCGCATAAAGCGCCAGCAGATCCTTTACCATTTCACATTTCATCATATACATCACGATCCTTTCCAAAATTCATCACGATCTCCTGCTTTCTTCCAGCATCCGCAGCACCATTTCCTTGCTGCGCAGGAAGGTCACCCTTCCCCAGACCTCCGATTTTCCGAATGTCATGCCGATTTCCTTGAACGGCAGTTCCGCATAGACGCGCAGCAGAAATACCTCCTTGTACGGCTCCGGAAGCTGATGGACAGCGGCACGGATCTCCCGTGCAGTTTCCGCATCCAGCAGCTGTTCCTCGAAGGAAGGCGCAGCGTCCGCTTCCGTATCATCCGGCAGGAGTGAAAACGGATGCTTCTGCTTTCTGAGATGGTCGTAATAGGTATGCTTCGCAATCTGGCAAAGCCATGAGGTCAGTTTGCAGCGTCCATCAAAGGTATCGATTTTTTCTATGGCTTTCAGAAATGTATCCTGCATCAGATCCTCTGCCAGTTGCGCATCACCGCACAGCCGCATCAAAAAGAGATACACGGTGCGTGCATGCTGTGCATACACCGCTTCCATATCCATCTTTGGCATCAGTTTCACCCCCTTTGCTTTGTTAGACGTAGCAGATTGAAAAACGTTACAGGTTTTTGAAAAAAAAAATTTGAAAAAGATCCTCCGTATAAAAAACAAAACCTCCGATGCTTTTGCATCGGAGGTTGATTGGAGGCGCCACCCGGATTTGAACCGGGGATCAAGGTGTTGCAGACCTACGCCTTACCACTTGGCTATAGCGCCCAAAAAAATGGAGCGGATTACGAGGCTCGAACTCGCTACCTCCACCTTGGCAAGGTGGCGCTCTACCAGATGAGCTAAATCCGCAAATGGTGCCTCCGATCGGAATCGAACCAATGACACGGGGATTTTCAGTCCCCTGCTCTACCAAC
>JAZPZJ010000077.1:0-5746 GCA_045544635.1 Oscillospiraceae bacterium | reverse complement strand
GACAGCCGCACTTGTATCAATGCTCCAGCTTGTGCGTGTGGTATCCTTCACGATCAGATCGGTAATGAGCTCGCCGTTGATCGCAGCGTACCATTTCTGGTTGTCCGAACCATCACGCTGCCACTGCATTGCATTGGCACCAGCTTCCGCAGAGCCGCTGATGATGCCGATACAGCTCTTATTGCTGCTGGATTTTGTCACGATGGTATAGGTGCCGTCGCCATTGTCCACAAAACGGAATTTCTTGGAATCATCCTCGGTATTTGTCCAGATGCCAATGTTCGTGCCGTTTGCCGGATCGCCGTAGGCAAGGTCGAGGCAGTAGGTGCTGCCATCGCCAAGTGTGGAATATACATAATAATAGCCTTCGCCTGCATCCACCAGCTTCCAGTTGCATGCACCGGTATTGCCCTGCTGGACATTTGTACCCTTTGCTGCAGCACTGTCAGCCACCTCAAGATGCAGACCGCTTGCCAGATTTACAAAGCTGTACACAGCATCGGTATTCATGACTGCTCCGCCGCCGACGGGAGAATCACCGATTTCCAGATCCTTATGGAACGGGCAGGGATGCCGTTCGGAAACCCAGTCAGCCATGTCAGCATCGGTAATGTAATGAAGGGCATCCGCAGAAGCCGCCGCACCGGAATTCTGCAGGCAGAAATCTTTGGTATTGTATGTGCCTACCGCAGCGATCAGAGAATAGCCATAGTTTTCCGTTTCGGGATGACGGGTACTTGTCACGTTTGCGGAGAAATTGAGAGCAGTGGGCGTAGAATTGGCATCTGCCGCTGTGTAAGAGCCATCATCACGGTAAGGCTCAGGGCCGCCGCCTGCACAGATCTCATGACCGGAAGCGACACCCTCGAATCGGCAATTCTGGGAAACGACATCTGTCTGACCGCCACCGATGATCTGGTCGATACCGTCGGTTTCCTGCACGCCCTTCCCCCTCCAGAAGCTGGATACAATATGACCATAAGCACTTCCCAGCTGCGGACAGCGGCGTACGCACTGGTCATAGAAGCAGTAGAGGAAGGACACACGGCAGCGGATCTTCTCATTGCTGGGTACTTCGTAGGAAACGGATGCGAACAGCGTTGTCCAGTAACGATTGTAGAATTTACAGTAAGAAATGGTCATGAAGTCGGTCGCACGGGATTTCCATGCACCGTCGAAGGGAGAGTTGCACCAGATGAATTTGCCGACCTCGTCAGCACTTCTCGGCAGTTCGCTGTTGAAGGTACAGTGATCGATCCAGATCTGACGGGAGGAGTAGATATTGAACAACATACAGTTGGTGCTGTCCTTTGCAAGGAAGGTCAGATTCCGGAACACCAGATTGTCCGAGGGCGGTGTGGAAGAATTGGTGTCATTCGGGCAGGTACGGATCTGTGCATCCTTGAGCGTTACGCCGTATGCACCAACAAGCGTTTTGTTGGAACGGATCTCCTGCTGACCGTAAGGATGCCAGTCCAGACTCTTTGTGAGCACAATGGTCAGCGGCTCTGTCTTCAGCATGGCAGCCTTCAGCTCGTCATCCGTATCGACAAACACCGTTTCACCGAGCAGACCGCCGATGGTGCCTGCCTTTTCATTTCCATCCACCTTGCAATTTGCCGCATATCCTTCCAGACCATCCAGATTCAGGCGGTATTTCTGGTAGATGTCACCACTGTAAGAATCAACCGCAATGGAATTACTGTCCGCATCAAAGGTGAGGGCGGCATTTGTATCCGCATTGCTGACAATCTTGTAGTAGAGATCATAGCCCTCACTGTCCTGCTGCACGGGTGTGATCTGCCATCTCTGATTGGCGGCATCCGTATCCGGAGAAATTACCGCAAGACCGCCTTGATTGGTCAGAACGTAGCCTGTTGCGGAGCTGACGATCTCGTAGACACCTGCACTGATGTAGTTCAATGACCACTTGGCGTTGTCCGTGCCGGCATTCAGTTCTGACAAAGAACTGATATACGAACCATCTGCCGTATCGGAGATACTGAAGCTTCTGTTGGTATCACCGATGCCGAAGCGAAGTTCCTGTACGGGATAGCTTTCCGCAGCAAACACCTGATTCTTTCCGGTGGAGGCAAACTCCCCCGCACTGCACATCACCATCAGCAGTGCCGTCATGATACTCAAACCATTTTTGAAGTATTTCATATTCATAATTCTCCTTTCATGATTGAAGCAGATTTCGTTTCATAATGCACAAATCAATTGCATCCAGTCTTTCATCTTCACACAGATCAGCGGCTTTCCAGTTTGCAAGATGTGTGTCAGGCACAACAATCAGCCACTTCTGCAATGTCACCACATCGGTAATATTGAATGCACCGTCCGCATTGACATCGCCGGCAACATCGCTTCTGTACACCACCGGATCACCGATCAGTTCATTGAGATACATCTCCACATTGGTGTAATCCTCCGCAGAGAGGGATACGATCGCACCGTCCGCCGGATCATCAGGATCAAGGCCATGTGCCTCCTCCCAGACGTTCGGCATACCGTCACGGTCGGTGTCATGTTCCGTATTCGTCATACCATCCGTGCTGTGAAGGAAGGTTTCTGCCGTGGGATAATCTTTGCATTCCTCATGGTAGAAACATCTCATGCCCGGAACCAGGGACGAGCATTTTTCACAAAGGTACGTGAATGTACCAGATGTCACTTCCTCAATATAGCGGCTGTCAATGTAATCCCGTCCGGTCGTACCGCCCGCACCAGCATGGGCAAGCACACTTTCATAGGCTTCCTCCGCTGTCTGGGTATTCACATAGGAGGGGAAGAACGGCTCATCGCTGCAGATATCCGCTTCTGTGGCATTTTTCTCTCCGCAGATTGCTTTTCCGGATTCCCATTCATCCGCATCTGCTGCAAGGAGTACTGTGCCATCCATATCCGCCATCATGTTGCCGGACGCATAAAGCATCTGCATGTCATTTGTACCAAGCTCATTGCCGTCCACGGAAACCAGGTGCATATCCGTCTGACTTGCCGGTCCTGCCTTGTAATAGTTGTTCACGAAATTCACACGCCGCATACCGCCGTCCGTGGTGCGGTCGTACCAGTTGTAGACAACATTGTTGCGGATGTCCGCCTGACTGCCATAAACGATAGCATTTGTTTCCATGTCTCCTGCCAGCGACCAGTTTCTGCCGGCACAGTTCGTCAGCAGATTGTGGTGATAGCTGCCGGTATAGCCGCCGATGGAAGCAGCAAAGGATCGGGGAATGTTATCCACCGGCTGTTCGAAATAGTAGTATATTTCATCCCCTCCGCAATAATATTCCACTGGAATGTCACATTTCTTGAACTGCGGGAGGAGAAACCAGCATCGGTTGCCCATGAGATGGAGCAGTGATCGATGATGGAATGGTCACAGCTGGAAAGTGCCATGCCGCCGGTGCTGATGCCGTTCACATCTCCCACACGGACACGCACATCACGGATGATCACATCCTGTGCCCCTATTGCCCCAAAATCATAATTGATCAGCGTAATACCGTCCCCGGGTGCAGTCTGCCCGGCAACGTAGACGCTGCCGCCGTTGTCCGGAATGAAAAGCGAATCTTTCAGCTCGATAATACCGCCAACATCAAATACGACGATTCTCGGCACGCCCATCCAGTCATCCGTCTGCCAGATCTCATTTTCCAAAGCCCAGCGGAGCGTTCCCTCTTCATTCACATCATCATGCAGACTGGTAACATGCACGACCTGTCCGCCCCTGCCGCCTGCGGCAAATCTGCCGTAGCCCTCGGCAGTTGGAAATGCAAGACGATTCAACCGGAACGCATTGACGCTGCCCTTGTGGACATTGCCTGCACTGTCGATGGTATCCACACGCCAATAGTAGGTCGGGATGGCGGAAAGTCCGGCATCCAGTGCATAAGATGTATGCTTCTGATTTCCCTTGAATTCGGCAGAATTGGTATCAGCATGATAAACAGCCGTTTCATCCGTACCCAAATAGACATCATGGCTCACTGCGTTCATGCTTGCTGTCCAGGACAAGCCCTCCTCCAGATCGTGATGAAAATCCTCATCTTCAGGAGCAATGCGGCTGATGCCCTGAATCGGATCGCCGCCGTCGATTTCAAAGGCATTGAGCCATGCATTGCCCTCGCCTTCGGGTTCGATCAGAACGGTTACAGTTTCGCCTTCCGTAACTTCGAAGGTCGAATAGGTGATGCCGGCATCATCCTCATCGGTCACATTGAGAGGGCAGGGGACATTTTCCGCTGCTGCCGTGCCATTGATGGAAATTCTCTGCGGCACGGCATTGATTGATCCTTGCCAGCTGACGCTGTGCCATGTTTTGAGGGAATGTGTGCCTGCCGAAAGACCCATGATCTCCAGTTTGAGTACACCGCCGCTTTCCACATCATAGGGATTGATGGTGACGCCGTCCATCGTAAGACGGGGATAGATGCCGTTTTGTTTCTGGAGTTTTTTATTGTTGCTGCCATAGAGTGTGCCGCCCTCGGTTTCGGTGCTGAGGGTAAAGGTCAGTCCATCGATTTCAAAAGAGTCCGCAGTTTCGTTTTTGACGATCCAGTTCGCCGCATTGTGAGCATAGGATGCCACTCTGCCATCATTTGCATTCAAATCGACGGTCAGTCTCGGGGAGACCATTGTTTCGGCATTCACGGGTAAATTACTTTGCGCAGGCGCAGACATTCCGAGCAGAAATGCCAGTGCTGCGGATACCGCAAGAAGTCTGCTGTTTCTCATATGGTCACTCCTCTATGTCACTTCTTTTCTTCATTATAGCAGATTTGCTATACAATTACAATGTCCGTTTATACCCTGTTTGTTGCAAAATCCAACCCAAAAAATACAGTCCGGCATCATGCCGGACTATATCTGATTATATAAAAAATCCGCAAAACTGAATCATTTCAGATTCTCTGCGATCTTCAGCGTAAGACGATCCGTCTCCTCTGCGATCATCCCCGCAATCAGCTCTGCACCGTACGCACTCAGATGTGTATTATCAATGCTTGAATGCGATGCATCGGAATAGCAGTGCATTGCTGCGGTTGCATCCGCACCGCCATTGTTGTACAGGTCTGTGTAAAGTGCTGTGGTCATTGCAGTCATATCAATCACCGGCACATTGTACTGCGTGTCCAGAGAAATCAATCCCGCGGCATATGGTGATGAGCAGTTTTCGAAATTGGGGTATGTTATCTTAATTGATGAAAAAACCGCTAAGAACTTCTATCCTTAGCGGTTTTTTGTTTGGAGCTTGTGACAGGATTCGAACCTGCGACCCGTTCATTACGAATGAACTGCTCTACCGACTGAGCCACACAAGCGATTACAACAAAAATATTATATCACAGTATCTTTGAAATGTCAAGCCCTTTTTCAAAAATACATGCAATGCGAAGGGGGGAACGTCTGTACATAAGGGCGCTTCTATCGTGTAAGTCAGGAACCGCTTGGAATCAGTCTTCCAAGCGGTTTTAGTTGTGAAAATAATTGGCGGACTGATGATCTCTTGGATCAATCAGCTCTCCGTACCGCATCCCTGACCTTGAGCACAAAAGCGGGAGATACGGAAAGTTCATCAATGCCCATGCGGAGGAAAGTCTCGGTGAGAGTTGTATCCGCCGCAAGTTCACCGCAGATGCCGATCCATTTTCCGTGCCTGTGTGCATTCTGTGCAGCTATTTCAATCAAGCGCAGAACAGCTTCATGATGGGGATCGCAGAAACGTTCGATCTCCGGA
>JAZPZJ010000076.1:0-10250 GCA_045544635.1 Oscillospiraceae bacterium | reverse complement strand
CTGAATGTATAATTTAAGCTCTCATAGCCTTGAATTATGCACGAAGCTGCATAGCTCGCATAAAGGAGGTAACTTATGAAGAGCTTTTTTTCTATGTTTACCGAATCCGCAAAGGAATTCGGGAGTATTCTGTCCGTCTGCATCACGGCTGTATTTATTGCGGTTTCCATGGTGCTGGAGATGTTTTCGATTGATGTCGGATTTACCAAGATCAATTTTGCATTTCTTGCCATTGCAGTGATTGGCATGCTGTTCGGTCCGACCGTTGGCTTTACTGCCGGTCTTGTCTGTGATTTTGTCGGATTCATGGTACATCCTACTGGCGGATTCCTGCCGGTTTACACACTCGTTGCAGGTCTGCAGGGACTGATCTACGGTGTATGTCTCTACCACAAGAGCAGTAAATTCTCGTACATGGTCGTAAATCCAATCACCAAAAAACAGATGGATCTCATGCTGCTGCTCCGGATCGTCGTTGCTAGGCTGCTCGATGTACTGATCATCAATCTCTTGCTGAATACGGCGCTCAATCTGCATTATGGCTTCATTCCTGCCGAAGCGCTGCATATTGCGATCGCCGGACGTCTTGCCAAGAACCTCTGGGAACTTGTGGTCGACTTCCCGCTGCTGTTTGTGATGCTCCCCATCGCATTGACTGCTTATCGCCGCAGCAGGGTCAGCTGGAACAGAATATGATCAACAAGTGAAAATTTTCAGAATGCACAATTTTGTCTTGCAATTTTGTGCATTTTGTTGTATAATAAAGATTGACCATTTTTCTTGCAGAAAGGAATTGAATTTATGATGACAGTTGGTTTCATTGGCGCAGGCAATATGGGTTTTGCCATCATGAAAGGTGCGGCGGAAAGTGCGCTCAGTACCTCCATGCAGCTCTGCGCATTTGATACGGATCCCGAAAAACTGCAGCGTCTCGCTGAATTCGGCGTTGCGCCCTGCGCTTCCGGTGCTGAGGTCGTGGAAAAGGCAAAGTATGTCTTTCTTGCGGTAAAACCCCAGATGTTTGACCTGGTTCTTGACCAGATCGCTCCTGCAGTTACGGAAGATACGGTGCTTGTTTCCATCGCTGCCGGTATTACTGCGGAATATATCCGCAGCAAGACGATCCCGAATGCGAAGGTGATCCTTGTGATGCCGAATACGCCGCTTCTTCTGGGTGCAGGTGCTTCTGCGCTTGCTAAGTCCGCTCCGACAACGGATGAGGAGTTTGCTGTTGTCCGCAGTATGTTCGATGCCTGCGGTGCAACTGCGGAGCTTCCTGAGGACAAAATGAAAGAGATTATTGCCATTAACGGCTCCAGCCCTGCATTCATCTATCTCTTTGCGAAGGCTTTCGTGGATTATGCGGAAAAGGAGGGTATCTCCAAAGAAACCGCACTGCCCCTCTTTGCACAGAGCCTGATCGGTTCCGCCAAGATGCTCACGGATTCCGGCTACTCGATCGAAGAACTGATCCGTATGGTGTCTTCCCCCGGCGGTACGACACTCGCTGGGCTTGATCAGCTCTATGCCGGAAAACTCGAGGAAACTGTCGATGCGGCATGTACCGCCTGCACCAAGCGTGCGTACGAGCTTTCCAAATAATCGGTTCTAAAGAATCAGACAGGTACATACACTCTGGTGAGGAGTTGATGTACAATGAAAAACGGGACAAGCAAATCAGCGGCATCACCGCTTCTGCTGTTATTTATTCTGGCGGGTGTTATAATCGGCAGCATCGGCTGCGTGACTTTGCCGGAATGTGCATTATGGGAGAATTCGCTCTTCCGTCAGGGGATTGGCACGGATCCGGCAGCTTATCCGTTCGGATTCCTCCTGCTGCGTGCGGTCGGCATTCCGCTTCTGTGGATGCTCTTAGCCCTGCTCATAGGAATGTCACTTGTGGGTGTCCCTTTTTCCTATGCATTGCTTCTGTTTCGTGGAATGGCGCTCGGCACTGTGCTGGCGCAGCTCTATCTGATACAGGGTGTCACCGGCTGTTTGACAGCACTTTTGTTTGTGATGCCGTATGCGCTCGCAGGGATCTTTTTGTATGCCACAGGAATGCGTGAATCCCTACGGCTTTCGAGCGGAATGTTCCGTTTTCTTTGTCTTGACAGGGGAGAAAAGCCAGAGCTGCGTCTGTATCTGATCCGATATGCTGTGCTGCTCTTGTTTTTATGCATCATCGGTCTGCTGCAGTGTCTCCTGCTGCGCTACGGATATCCCGAATATCTGAAAATCATGACGGGGAAGTAGAAAAATCATTTTGAAAGGATGCGATCATCATATGGGACTTTTTGGCGGTTATGAAAATGCAGGTGCAGGTATCGCCAAGGATGCACCGAAGAAAAAACCGTTTTTCCGTTATTGGGAGCTTGTCGGACGTAAGTTCTGGAAGCTCATTGAAATCAATATGCTGCTGATGTCGAGCGTTCTGCCGCTCCTTGCTGCGGCACTCGCACTGTACTATCTCAATCCGATTAACCCGACAGCGGGTTATGCAGCAGCAGGTGCGCTGGTGCTGCTGTTTGCGATCCTCTTCGGACCGATCATGGCAGGCTGCACCAAGGTGCTCCGTAATTATTCTTTAGAAAAACCGGTTTTCCTGCTTGATACATTCGGAAAAACCTTCCGCAGCTGCTTTCGCCAATCCTGCATCATGGGACTGATCGATGTACTGATCCTGGCTTCTGTGGCAGCTGGACTCTATGTCTATCCGATTCTTATTGAAGCGGTGAAAACCACAGAGGGCGGCGGTTCTCCGACGATTTACTATGTGTTCTTTGTTGTGAGCCTGAGTGTGGCGATCGCTGTGCTGCTGATGAGCTTCTATGCGTATCTGATGATCGTTTCCACAGATCTGAGCATGAAGAATATCCTGAAAAATTCGCTTGCACTCAGCTGCATTGCGCTCAAGAAGAATCTGATCACCCTTCTGATCGCAGGTCTGACCTGCGGTGTGTTTGTGCTCCTGACGATTCTCTTCCCGCATATTATGGTCTTTGTACTGCCGTTTGCACCGATCGGCTTTGTCGCATTTGCAGTTGTGTTCAACTGCTATCCTGTGATCCAGAAATACGTCATCAATCCCTATTATGCACAGAGGGGTGAAGTCAATCCCGAGCTGCTTTACACCGAAAGTCAGGGCGAGAATGTCTTTGAGGATCAGGGCGGCAAAGAGAAACCCGTTGAAGCCCCCAAGACAAAGAAAAAGGGCAAAGTCATTTCCTGATTCTGCAAAAAAATCTTTTGAAAAATTTGAAAAAAGACTTTACAAACGCATTTATTTGTGATATAATAGTAATGTTCCGTGTACTTGGAATGGGGGTTACGCCCGCATCCGGGATTTTACCTGCCCCACTCTATGTTGCGGAGAATATGAATCAAAGAGGTGAAACAAATGCTGCGTAAGGAAGAGAAGACAGCTGTCATCGAGGCAAATCGTACAAGCGAGGTGGACACAGGTTCTCCTGAGGTACAGATTGCGTTCCTGACACGTCGTATCAATGACCTGACTGAACACCTGAAGGTGCACAAGAAGGATCATCACTCCAGAAGAGGTATGCTGAAGATGATCGGTCGCAGAAGAAATCTGCTGGCTTATCTGAAGAAGAAGGACATCGAAAGATACCGTGCAATCATTGCAAAGCTGGGTATCCGTAAGTAATTGCGGATTAGGAAGGCAGTGGGGTATCCCCTCTGCCTTTCCTTATAAGTATATATTTTTAAAATTGCGTCAGCAGCGGTATATTAGCATCTGACCGTACCTCCGCAGAAGCGGGGGCAGGGTTTTTTGCTAAAAACGCTGCCTGGCACAAAGGAGGAAAATTTATGTTTGAAAACTACAGAAAGTTTGAGACCACCTATGCAGGCCGTCCGCTCGTTGTAGAGACTGGCAAGACCTGTGGTCTGTCCAACGGTTCCTGCTGGGTTCGCTATGGCGAGACTGTTGTCATGGCAAATGTGACTGCATCTGCCAAGCCTCGTGACGGCATTGACTTCTTCCCGCTGTCCGTGGATTATGAGGAAAGACTCTATTCTGTCGGTAGAATTCCCGGCTCCTTCACCAAGCGTGAGGGTAAGCCTTCTGAAAAGGCAATCCTGACTTCCAGAATGGTGGACAGACCCATCCGTCCGCTCTTCCCGAAGGATATGCGCAACGATGTTTCCGTTGTGATGACTGTTCTGGCAGTGGATCCCGATTGCTCTCCGGAAATTGCCGGCATGGTTGCAACTTCCATCGCAATTTCCATTTCCGATATTCCGTGGAATGGCCCGATCGCAGGCATCAGCGTTGGTCTGGTGGATGGCGAGATCGTGCTCAATCCCACACAGGAGCAGCGTGCTGTCACTGACCTGAACCTCACGGTTGCTGGTTCCGCTGAGAAGATCGTAATGATCGAAGCAGGTGCGAATGAGGTTGACGAGAAGACCATGCTCGATGCAATCCTGACCGGTCACGAAGAAATCAAGAAGATGGTTGCGTTCATCAGCAGCATTCAGGCTGAGATCGGTAAGCCGAAGTTTGCATTTGAGTCCCAGGAAGTACCGCACGAGATGTTCGATGAGGTAGAAGCACTGGTTGGCGAAAAGGTAAAGTTTGCGCTGGATACAGATGATAAGACCGTTCGTGACGAGCGCCTCAAGCCCATCGTGGATGAAATGCATGCAGCTCTGGATGAAAAGTATCCCGAGGATGCAGCAAAGCTCGATGAGTGCATGTACAAGCTGCAGAAGAAGATCGTTCGTGCATGGCTCTATGAGGGTAAGCGTGTTGACGGCCGTGGTATCGACGAGATCCGTCCGCTGGCTTCCGAGGCAGGTGTTCTGCCGAGAGTGCACGGTTCCGGTCTGTTTACAAGAGGTCAGACTCAGGTACTGACGATTGCTACACTGGGTCCGGTCAGCGATTCCCAGAAGATCGATGGTCTGGATGAAGAAACCTCCAGACGTTATATGCATCATTACAATTTCCCGTCCTACTCTGTTGGTGAGACGAAGCCTTCCAGAGGCCCCGGCAGACGTGAGATCGGTCACGGTGCACTTGCTGAAAAGGCACTCGTTCCGGTTCTGCCGTCCGTTGAGGAATTCCCCTATGCGATCCGTCTAGTATCCGAGGTGCTTTCCTCCAATGGTTCTACTTCCCAAGGTTCCATCTGCGGTTCCACACTTGCGCTGATGGATGCCGGTGTTCCGATCAAGGCTCCGGTTGCTGGTATCTCCTGCGGTCTGATCACACTGCCTGACAGTGATGACTTCATGACCATGGTGGATATCCAGGGTCTCGAGGACTTCTTCGGCGACATGGACTTCAAGGTAGGCGGTACACATAAGGGTATCACTGCAATTCAGGTGGACATCAAGGTTGACGGTCTGACACCGGCGATCATTGCTGAGGCATTCGAGAAGACCAGAAAGGGTCGTCTGTATATCCTCGATGAGATCATGCTCAAGGCAATTCCGGCTCCCAGAGAGACCGTAAATACCTATGCACCCAAGATGCTCCAGACCAAGGTTCCGGTGGACAAGATCCGTGAGGTAATCGGTCAGGGCGGCAAGGTGATCCAGAAGATCTGCGCTGAGTGCGATGTTAAGATCGACATCAACGAAGAGGGTAATGTATTTGTCAGCGGTATCAACATGGAGAATGCCAAGAAGGCAATCCAGATCGTGGAGACCATTGCAAATGATCCTGAGGTTGGCGCAATCTACAAGGGTAAGGTTGTTCGCCTGATGAACTTCGGTGCATTCGTTGAGATCGCTCCCGGCAAGGACGGTCTGGTACACATTTCCCAGCTTGACAATCACCGTGTTGAGCGTGTGGAGGATGTTGTTGCGATCGGTGATGAGGTCGTTGTCAAGGTTGTCGAGATCGACAAGCAGGGCAGAATCAACCTCTCCCGCAAGGAAGCACTGGCTGATATCGCTGCAAAGAAGAATCAGAACTAAGTGCGTGCCGCATATTACAAAAGATGATAGACAAAGCCGCTGTTCGGAAGAGCAGCGGCTTGTCGGTTTTGCAGAAAGGAGGACAGGATGAAAATTGTGATTATGGGTTACAGTGGTTCGGGTAAATCGACACTGGCAAGAAAACTGGGGGAACTGTATGGAGTGGATGTGCTCCATTTTGATACCGTGCATTTTCTGCCGGATTGGGAGATCCGCAGCAGGGAAGAGAAGGAGCGCATCACAAAGGAATTTATGGATACACATGATGCATGGGTGATGGATGGAAATTATTCGAAACTATTTTATGAACGACGGCTTGCGGAAGCTGATGCGATCATCCTGCTTTTGTTTGATCGGTTTTCTTGTCTGTACCGTGCGGCAAAGCGTTACAGAACGTACAGGAACACCACTCGTCCGGATATGGCAGCCGGGTGCAATGAAAAACTCGACTGGGCGTTTGTCAAATGGATCCTGTATGAGGGCAGAACCTTAAAAACAAAAGCACGGTACCGTAGTGTAATGGAAAGATACCCGCAGAAGGTCATTGTCGTGAAAAATCAACGACAGCTGGATGCATGCCTTGAGAAATTTTCCGATTCGATAGAGGGTTAAAGAATATGTATTATGAAAAAATGGACACCGTATTCGATGCCCATTTTTTGAGTTGCTGATACGATTCTCATTTGAGAATTCGCATTAATAGTTGGAGTTGTTCTGGCTCTTGTTCTGAGAACTCTGGTTGTTCTTGTTCTGAGAGTTCTGGTTATTCTGATTCTGAGAATTCTGATTGTTCTTGTTCTGAGAATTAGAATTGTTCTGGCTGTTCTGATTGCTCATGCTTATCGCTCCTATCTCCGCACTTCCCGATATATCCAAAGCGGAATGTGCGGAATTCCGGAGATGATATATCGTCGGAGGCATTCGCTCCGTCGATAGTAGTATGTGCAGATCACAGCGCAGTATGCAAAAGAAATTTTTTTATTTTGTTTTGGTTTCCGACGTGTTCGCACTGTTTTCTGCGATGGCACGAGCTTGATGATCCTTTTCGTTTTCCTGCTGTTTCAGTTCTGCTGCAAGCGCATCCTCCGTAGTCGGTTCTGTTGTGTTTTCTGTCGGTGTCGAAACAACCTGAGAACCCGGATTGATCGGATTTGGATGATCACGCAGACTCCAGACGGAGAACCCACAGACGATGCACAGCGTCAGAGAAGCCGCCGTATACATTACATACCGCAGGATGTGGCGTCGTGGTGCCTCTGCAACCTCGCAGACCACTTCATCCAGTTCTTCGTGGAAATCCTTCTGGTACAGTTCCTGTTTCATGCGCTCCACAAGCTCATCGGGAGCATGTACTTTGTCAAACGCATGCCTGATTTCATTGCGCATATTCATGATTTTCTACCTCCCAATTTCTTCTGAAGTCTTCTTCTGCCTCGTGAAAGCTGCTGCGCTATCGCAGTTTCACTCTGCGATGTAATGCGTGCGATCTCGCTGATCTGGTAACCTTCATAATAATGCAGATAAATAGCGATGCGGTATTTTTCCGGAAGTGAGAGCACCGCAGCAAGTACCTCTGAACCACTGTCATCCGGCGTCTCAGCTGCAATCTGTGAGAGATCCGTGTCCACCCGCCGCCGTTTCCAGGAGCTGCGCAGGAGATTTTTGCTTTCGTTCATGGTGACCCGGAGGAACCATGCTTTTTCATGGGATTCCGTTTCCAGTTCGGGATGCATTTTAAAATATTTGTAGAAAACCTCCTGCATGATGTCTTCCGCATCCGCAAAATTTCCGACAGCCGCCAGCGCTGCACGGTAAACCATGTCCTTGTACTTGTCGATCACAGCAAAGGTGACACCGCTCATCATAATGTTCTGTTGTTTTCCGATTTCGACCCGCTCGCCCGTTTCATGCTCAAGCATTGTCAGCATAACCATCCCACCTTTCATTTTAGGGCGTTTGCTTATAATACAATTCAGGAGGGCAAAACCTGACAGTTTTTTTGAAGTTTGGATATATGCACAAATTTGCTGTACTGATTTTATGGATATCAAACAAAAACACTGCTCTTTTCTATCATTATACCACATCCGCAATAGAATGTCAAAGGGAAAACGGCTTGTCAAAACGTAAGAGATGTGCTATAATAAACAGTGAAAATCGGAAAAAGGTGGGATGGGATGAAGATCGAAAATGCATTGCAGCTCAGAATCGAAAACAGGGGCTTGGAACTGCGCTCCTGCTGCTTGCATTTCTGCAGAAAATGTGGTACAATAAAAAGGATGGAGGTGAAGCACCATGCTCACAAAGCTTCTGAGTCGTGAAACATGCGCAAATTGTCAGCTCTGCTGCGTGTTTGATCGTTACGATGTCTGGGAAACGCCCGTGCTCAGTGAAGAGATCCGCCAAAAAGCGGAGGCACTGCTTCCTGATGCCGAATTCATTGCAAAAGGGGAGTCGTCCTATCTGTTCCGCATCCGTGAACTGGATGAGGATGATCTGTTCCGCTGTCCGCTGCTTGATCCTGCAAAGGGATGCATGCTCGGAACCGAAAAGCCCTTTGACTGCCAGATCTGGCCGTACCGCATCATGCAGCTCGACGGAAAACAGGCGATTACGATCGCACCCATCTGTGATGCAATGACTGCGCAGCCGATCGGAACACTGCTGTCCTTTCTGAAGGAGGGACTTGCTGACACGATTTTCGACTATGCAGACGCCCATCCGGACGTGATAAAGCCATATGATCCGATGTATCCGATATTACTCTGGAAACATCCGGAAAACCAATAAAGGAGAATGAACTATGTCCAATACCGCTTATGTATCCCCCTTCAGCACACGCTACGCCAGCAAGGAAATGCAGTACCTGTTCTCAGCTGACAAGAAATTCACCACATGGAGAAGACTCTGGGTAGCACTTGCCCGTGCGGAAATGAAGCTTGGTCTGCCTGTGACACAGGAACAGGTGGAGGAACTGGAAGCGCATATCAATGACATTGATTATGCGTTTGCAAAGGAAGAAGAGAGAATCGTCCGCCATGATGTCATGGCGCATGTACATACCTATGCAGCAGCCTGCCCGAAGGCTGCCCCCATCATTCATCTGGGTGCAACCTCCTGCTATGTCGGCGACAATACCGATGTCATCATCATGCGTGATGCACTGGAGGTAGTGAAGAGAAAGCTGGTCAAGGTGATCGCACAGCTTGCCAGATTTGCAGATACCTACAAATCCTTGCCCTGCCTTGGCTATACTCACCTGCAGCCTGCGCAGCTGACGACCATCGGCAAGCGTGCGACGCTTTGGTGCAATGAACTGCTGATGGATCTGGAGGATCTGGAGTTCCGTATTGCCTCCCTGAAGCTTCTCGGTTCCAAGGGTACGACCGGAACACAGGCATCCTTTGTGGAACTGTTCGAGGGTGATTCTGACAAGATCAAGGCTATGGAGCAGATGATCGCAGAAGAAATGGGCTTTGATGCCGTTGTTCCGGTATCCGGTCAGACCTACTCCAGAAAGATGGATTATCAGGTATGCTCTGTACTGGCAGGCATTGCGCAGTCCGCAAGCAAATTCTCCAACGACATCCGTCTGATGCAGAGCTTCAAGGAAGTGGAAGAACCGTTTGAGAAGAGCCAGATCGGTTCCTCTGCGATGGCATACAAGCGTAATCCGATGCGTGATGAGCGAATCGGCGCACTGGCAAGATATGTGATGGTGGATGTGCTCAATCCTGCATTCACGGCAGGTACACAGTGGTTTGAAAGAACACTGGATGACTCCGCAAACAGAAGAATCAGCGTAGCAGAGGCATTCCTTGGCGTGGATGCGATCCTGAATGTGATGCTGAACGTCACCGATCCGGAGAACGGTCTGGTTGTTTACGAAAAGATCATTGAGCGCAGAGTGATGGCAGAGCTGCCGTTCATGGCAACGGAAAATATCATGATGGCTGCCGTAAAGAAGGGCGGAAACCGTCAGGATCTGCACGAACAGATCCGTCAGTACTCCATGCAGGCCGGTGCAAGGGTAAAGCGTGAGGGTCTAGATAATAATCTGTGCGAACTGATCGTGGCTGATCCGATGTTCATGATTACGAAGGAAGAAATGGATGCGATCATGAAGCCCGAGAACTTCATCGGCAGAGCACCGGAGCAGGTGGATGAGTTTATTGCAAACTGTGTACAGCCTGCGCTTGACAGAAACGGCGTATCCGATGATAAGGCTGAGATCAGCGTATAACTTAACCGCAGATATAAAAAGTAAGGTGGATTTAATGCGGGGTTATGTTGTTTGTGAT